>JABSRK010000221.1 GCA_013213915.1 Planctomycetota bacterium | reverse complement strand
TAGGCGAGGAATGGTGCGGGAGGATGGTGGTCGAGAGGACGGAACACCGCCGCGTCCCACGGCAGGAAGAAGTGCGTCGGCCGGCCGCCGAGTTCAGCCCAGCCGTGGGCGTCGAAGGCCTTGCACGAGTACTCGGTCAGGCCCCCACTGATCTCTCCCCCCTGGGAGCCATCCCAGGGATCGTTCAGCCACATGGCCTGGAGCGTCAGGACGACGGCCACCGCGGCGACCGCGACGGCTGGGACGAGTGCCTTGGTCGTCACTTCAACGCAACGACGTAAGCGATCCACGAGGGATCGTTTTCGCCGCTCTTGGTCTCGCGGTAGATCCCGTTGCCCTCCTCGGTCTCGCTGTCAGTGCCTTCCCAGTACACACGGGCCTCCTTGAAACCGGCCTCCATCAGCAGGTCCCGCAGCTCGGGGCAGGTCCAGATACGCCAGTCGTACGTGAACGCCTTCTTGATCTTGCTCCCGTCCGGGAAGTGAAAGTGGATCCAGCTCATGCGCTTGTGGGTCACCGGGCTGAACGCACCCTGCTCCCACACGTACTTGAAGCCCGGGAGCTTCTTGTTCTCGGTGAGCTTGTCGTGGGCCTCCTGGCCGCCGTGGATATCGAGGAAGTAGATGCCGTCACGGCCGAGCGAGTTGCGCGCTGCCTTGAAGTACTTCAGCAGCGTCTTGCGGTCGTGGAAGATGCAGTACGAGAAGTTGAAGCCGACCTGGACATCGACCAACGGGCGCTTCGGGATCAGGACGTCGCCCTCGGTGAGGTGAACCCGTTTCGCCTTCTCTCCCAGCGGAGTGATGTTGTGCTGCCGTCCCCACTCGAGGACCTCCACGTCCAGATCGACGCCCCAGGCCTCGCGCTCTGCGCGACTCTTGACCCACTCCGCGCACAGGAGCGACGTGCCTGAGAAATCCTCGCGCAGCGTTCGTGGGTGACGCCCTCGCGCGGTACGAAACACGCGACCGAGGAAGCGAACGTCGGCCTCCGGACACTGCACGGACTTCTCGTACAGGTCATGACGGTCGGCGCTCTTGGCTGTGTATTTCTTGGCGGTCTTCCCCACCGATTCCTCCTCGCTTCGAGAAGCATTGAAACAAACGCGCCCGGACACGCAAGCCACGTCGTTATACTGCCGCCCATGCGGCGAGCGAGGATCAGCGAAACGGACCTCGTCCTGGCGGAGCCGGTGACGAAGGGGACGCGGTGGATCGGTCAGCAAGAACTGCTCGAGCAGCTGCTCGCCTGCTGGACGATGGTCACCGATAACGACCTGCCCCTGTGCCCGCGTATCGTGGGGCAGCCGGGTATGGGCAAGACGACCCTCGCCCAGGCTGCCGCAGAGTCGATGGACCAGCCCGTGTTCATCTTCCAATGCACCATGGACACGCGCCCGGAGGACCTGCTGGTCACGCCCGTCCTCTCGGAATCGGGCAACATCAGCTACCACGCCTCGGGGCTGGTCACGGCCATGATCGACGGCGGAATCGCGATCCTGGACGAGGCCAACCGCATGTCGGAGAAGTCCTGGGCGAGCCTCGCGCCGCTGCTCGACTACCGGCGCTACGTCGAGAGTATCGTCGCCGGCGCCCGTATCGATGCGCACGAGGACTTCCGGTGCTGCGTCACCATGAACGACGACGCGTCGACCTACGAGGTGCCGGACTACATCGTCTCCCGGCTTCAACCCATGATCGAGATCGGGTTCCCATCCCGCGAAGACGAGATGTCGATCCTCAGATACAACGTCGACTTCGCGCCGGAGAATCTGCTCGACCTTACTTGCGGGTTTCTCCAGGAGGGTCATCGATTCCGCCTGAACTACAGCACCCGCGATGGCGTCAATATCATGCGCTACGCCCTCAAGCTACAGCAGGCAGATCTCTCCGAAGACCTCGAGAGCGCGTTTCATCGCGCCGTCGAGCAGGTACTCGGCCCCGATGCGGAGAACTTCGAGGCCCGCGCCCAGGGCCAGTTCATGCTGGGTAACGTCCAGGACTTCAGCGGCTTTTTCACGACCCCCGATGACCTCGAAGAGGACGAGGTTTGATCCGAACTTCACTCGCCAATGGTGATCCGTATGGGTGTGCTGAGGAGAGGGGGCTCCGAGGCATGAAGACCAGCAACGGGATCATCGCGCTCTTGGTCCTCAGCAGTTTCGCCGCAGCCCAGACGGACGTGAGGCCCGCTTCGCTGGCCTTGAGGGGCGACCCGGCGCAGGACCTGGATCTCGGTGCGACACGCATCGTCCCGATGCCGATGCGGTCCGCAGAAAATGGTCCGATCGACAGCGCGTCCTACTACTGCATGCGGGCGATCGAGGCCGGCGACCAGGTGGTCCCGAAAAACGGCCCGAAGCAGCCGCGCAGAATGATCGGCGAAGAGGCGGCGAAGGTCATGCCGTGGCTCACGCGAGTCGATCCGAAGATCCGACCATCCATCATCTGGACCAGGCACTGGACGATCGTCGGCTTCCTCAAGGACGCCCAGGTCGATGACCTGACGCCGGAAGAGGCCATTCGGCTGCGCGCGTTCTTCCCGAAGGTCACGCCGCGATCGACCAGGCTCACAGGACATCAAAGGACGCACCTGTGGGCAATCCGCACCGTACAAATCCAACGCGCCATCGAAGATCTGCTGGACCTCGATGAAAACGGCGGCCTGAAACCCTCCACATACAACTCGGGCTATCGACCGCTCGCACACAAGGGCTGCGAGCTGTTCCTGTTCTCGAACCAGTCTCCCCACGACGCGTTCCGGCGGCACCTCTTCCAGCCGCAAACGCGGGGTCTCGGTGGTGAGATCCTCGGGTCTGGCCCGGTCACCGCGATCACGGTAGACGACGCCCCATCGGCAGCGATCCGGCGGCGTGTGCTGCACGCGTCCTCGCTGCAGCTTCTACGCATCCACCGCCGACTTGAAGGCGGTATTCCCGCATGGATACGGGTCGGTCTCGCGCATTATTTCGAATGGCGCCAGACGAAATCGGCCCGCACGAGAACGGATGAAGCGGGAACACTGCCGGCGGGGACTGATGTCCCCCGCGACTGGAACCAGGCGGTGCGCAACCTCGTCGCGTCCGGCAAGGCGGGAGAGCTCGGAGCCCTCTCTGTGACGCCCGAGCGGGGCCTGACATTGGCGAGCCGCCTGCAGGCCTGGAGCCTCGTGAAGTACCTCCTCGGGATCGACCCGAAGCGGTTCGGTCAACTCTGCGCGGCGCTCCTTCACACGCGTCCAGACGTCATGCCTCAAGAGGGGCTGCGGAACGCGCTCAAGGCGACGTACGGGCACTATCCGGAAGACGTCGCCACGGCGTGGAAGACCTGGGTCCTCAAGGGATCGAAGAAGAAGTGATCACGCCCCTCCCCCTCGTTCACGGACGGCTCGCGTTCGCAATCGAGGCGCGCCGACGGATGCTCGAAACGCGGTGGGACGCGCTCGCCGTCGAGCTACCCCCGTCACTTGAGTACGCGATCGACCAGGGACTCGACCAGCTCCCGAAGATCAGCGTCGTGGTCTATCGCGGCATCCCGGAGTTCCTGGACCCAGAAAATGAGCAGCTCTGGTACGTACCCATCGACCCCTGCGACGGCATCATGGAGGCCCTGCGGGTGGCCCGCGGAGAGCGCACCCCCACCTACTTCGTAGACGCCGAGGTGGACGAATTCCATGCGCGCCCGGTGACGATCCCCGATCCCCACGCTCTTCACGGGCTGGGTCTCGACACGTGGTACCAGGCGGTTCAGCCATGGCTGACACTCCAGGAACGCACGGACCAGGATGAGATTCGCGAGCGACACATGGCCGCGCGACTGCGAGCGATCGAGGACGCCGCTGGCCCTGACGGCAAGGTGCTCTTCCTCTGCGGTCTCGCCCACTGGGAAAGCGTGCGACGCCACCTGGAAGAGGGCACGGACCAGCTCCATGACGACGAGGGGCCGCCAGCCGACCAGATCACCGTAACGACGGTGAGCCCGTCGTCATTGCCCCACGTGATCGGCGAGACGCCCCATACCACGTGGCGCTGGGAAGAACACCGCGGCGGCATCGCCCTCGACGACTTCGACGAGGTGTTCGGCCTGAAAGACCTCCTCGCTGAGTCACGCGCCCACTACGAAGCCGCGTTCCCGGACTCGTTGGAGCGCGCGACGCCACGGGCGCTCCAGACTCTGCTGTCGTACGCACGCAAGCTGTGCGTACGCAGACGTCGGCTCATTCCGGATACGTGGACCCTCGCGACCGCGGCCAAGGGATGCGTGGGCAACGACTTCGCCATCAGCGTTCTGCGCAGCTCGAGTCGTTATCCGCCAAACGGCGAAATCGAACATCTCGAGGTCCCAAACGAAGACCTGCCGGACTCCCCATCGCCGGAGGGGGCGCAGGAACCCCTCGAACCCATGGCCCACATGACCCGCCTGCTCCTCGAAACCGAGCACGGCACCGCGGAGGCCACATGCCGCACCCCGGGCGAGTCGGCGGAGTGGCGGCCGTTGTCGCTACGGCGGCGTCCTGATCGACGGAACCGGGAGATCTGGAAGCGGGGATGGGACATGTCACGACACTGCTCGTGGCCGCCGGAGGACGTCGTCATCGAGAACTTCCGTGACTACGTCGCCCGCCGCGCCCTCGGTCTCGCGGGACTGTCGCTCGTACGCACCGAGCCGTTCACCTCGTCGTTCAAGGACGGCATCGCGCTGCGAGAGACGCTGCGGGACTGGCACAAGCGACGCGTCCACGTCAAGGAAGAACCGCGCGTGGCCGGCGACGTGGGCGCGCTCGTCATCATCTTCGAAGAGGACGACTTCGGAACGCGCTTCCCGTGGCGCACGACGTGGATGGCCGAGCACGACAACGAGTCCACCCTGGCCTTCTACTCCACCGATCAGAGTGAAGACATCGTGGGGCCCGGGGTCGGACGCAACTTCTACGGTGGCTGCATGTTCATCTTACCGCCCATGCTCATCCCCGACGTGTGGGAAGACCTGCGCTTCGAACAAGCCCGACGTCCTTCCGAGCGTCTGCTCCTCGCCGCGCTCTGGTACGGGCGTGATCGCTACGTCGCGTATTCAGGTCCGACGCCTCCGAGCCCTGAGGCGAAGCAGCAGGCCACGACGCTGGGCAAGCACATCGTGTATCTCCCGCTGAGCTCGTTCTCTTCGACTACGCTCGAACGGCTCCGCCGCGCCCACGTCCTGAACGGCCACGAAGTGCGCAGCTGGGCCGAACGCTTCATTCGCTGAGGGACGGTGCCACCAACGTGGTAGCCGTGAGATTCGGGTTCGCCGTCTTAGCCGTTGCCTGCATGGCGATCCTCCGACGGCTGTCCTGCTGACCGCCGGTGAGCGACACCGCTACAATCCACCCGTGACGACCGTCTGGCGCGGACATATCTTCCACCTGACCGGGGCACCGGCTCTCCCTGACGCCATGTCCGCCCTCGCCGAGCACACGGACGGCATGGTCGTCGTCGACGACGGCGGCAAGATCGTGGCGTCCGGCGCCTGGGACGAAGCGTCCATACCAGGAGGCGCCGACGTCCACGACCACCGAGGACAGTTCGTCCTCCCCGGCTTCATCGACACGCATGTTCACTATCCGCAGGTGCATGCCGTACACAGCCGGGGGGACGGATCGCTCCTTCAGTGGCTCGAGCGCTGCATCTTCCCGGCGGAGGCCGGGCTCGCCGACCCGGCCGTCGCGCGGATGGCCGCGAAGGACATGATCGCAGCCATGCTCGCATGCGGAACAACCACCGCCCTGATCTACGGGTCCCAGTTCCCTGCCGCTCAGGACGCGTTATTCGAGGAGCTAGGCGCCCGCGGTATGCGGGCCATCGCCGGACGCACGACCATGGTGATCGGGCCCGACGCCCTCGTAACTCCCATCGACGAGGCCCTGCGGCTCTGCAGCGCGGAGATCGACCGGTGGCACCCCCCTCAGGAAGCGCTCGACGACGCGCTCGTACACGTGGCTCTCGTACCGCGATTCGCGCTGAGCTTCGAGCCCGAGTCCCTGCGCGCGCTCGGCGACTTCTGGACGCATGTCCGGAACCGGGGCGTGCTCTTCACGACACACCTGGCCGAGAACCGTGAGGAGGTGGAGGCGGTCCGTCGCACCTTTGGTGTCGCACGCTACCTGGACGCCTACGACGGGTGTGGGTTGCTGGGTCCGCGCTCTGTCCTCGCCCACGCCGTGCACTGCGACGACAACGAAATCGCGCGCCTCGCGACGACCCATACCGGCGTGTCCCACTGCCCGACCAGCCAGCTCTTTCTCGGCAACGGCACCATGCCCGTCGCCAAGATGATCACCGAAGGCGTGCGACTTGGCCTCGGCACGGACGTCGCAGCGGGAGACACGTTCAGTCTCCCCCAAGTCGCCA
>JABSRK010000220.1 GCA_013213915.1 Planctomycetota bacterium | reverse complement strand
GCGGTCATGATCTCCAGCGAGGACGGCAACCGACGCCGGATCTACATCCAGCAGCCGACCATCTCCGCCCCCGGCTACTCGAGCCAGGCATTCAACACGCATTTCCCGCACACGGTGCGCAAGACCGAAACGCGAAGCTGCGACGATTGCCACATTTCCGCAGCGGAAGACAACAACGCCTGGCTCGCGCAGGCGTACCTGCTGGGGACGAATTCCGTCGGGTTCATGGGGCATTACGCGTACGTGGGCACGGGCCACGATGGTTTCGAGGCCGTCCAGGTGACCGAGTGGTACGAGCCGCAGGCGGTGATCGGATCAAACCTGCATCGCATCGCGTGGCCCAAGAACTACGAGCACCACCTGGGACACGAACGGGAGCTCTCGGTGCACAAGCACCACGGGGGGGTGAACGTGCGCAGCCTCCAGTTGCGTGGCGAGTATCTGTACACGGCTTCGGGGGAGGGGGGCTTCCGCGTCTACGACGTGGCGAACGTCGCCAATAAGGACTTCAGCGAGGCGCTGGTTACATCACCCGTTTCGCCACTCGGGCAGGACACCCACGTGTCGACAACGTGGGCCACCGCGGTGGCGCTTGCGTTCAATAACCCGGTCAGCATGAATCGGTACTACCGGCCAGAGAACAAGGAAGTGCGTCCTGAGGAAGCACGGGGATCGGGGATCGGCAACCTCCACCCCCTCTACCGGTATGCGTTCATCACGGATCGCTACGAGGGGTTGATCCTCGTGGATATCGAGTGCTTGACGGATGGCGATCCCCAGAACAACTTCCTCGAGCGTGCGGTGACGTTCAACCCGGGCGGAATCCTCAACGGCGCCGAGAATCTCACGGTAGCCGGAGAGACCGTCTACATCTGTTGCGCCCAGGGCATCGTCGCGGTCGATGTGAGCAACCCGTCGGCGCCGGTGGTCCTCTCCCAGGTGGGCGCGCCCCAGATCAAGGAACCGACCTCCATCCAGGTTCAGTTCCGCTATGCGTTCGTGACGGACGCGGAGGGGCTGAAGGTCCTCGACGTGACTGATCCGTCACGTCTGGGCGAGGCGAGTGCGGCGTCCGGTGTCCTGCCGACGCTCGCGATCGCGGACGCACGCGCTGTCTACGTGGCCAAGACGTACGCATACGTCGCTGCGGGCAAGCAGGGACTGGTGATTGCTGACGTCACGAAGCCGCGCGCTCCGAAGGTCTACATGGAGTGGAACGACGGGGGGAGGATCGACGACCTCAACGACGTGAAAGTGGCGACGACCAACGACAGCATGTTTGCGTATCTGGCGGACGGGCATAACGGTTTGAAGGTCGTCCAGCTTGTCTCGCCCGGCGACGGGCAACCGCGCAGCGCGTTTGGCTGGTCCCCGCGTCCGTTCCCCACCACCATCTCCCAACGACGCACCCACGCGCCGGCGCTCTCCGTCAGCAAGGCGCTCGATCGTGATCGCGCTGTCGATGAGAGCGGCAACCAGGTGTCCGTCTTTGGCCGGATCGGCGGACGCCCCATGGACCTGCAGGAGCGGCGACGCCTCTACATGAGGGACGGCAAGGTCTACCGCGTCAGTAACAAGCCGGACAAGGAGCCGGTGAAGAGCAGCGCCTCGCCTGCGTCGGGCGGCGGCGGTTGATGCCCAGGACACCGGCGGCGCGTTCTGTGTCCCGGTCCAGCATGCGTCCGTGAGGAGCGGGCTGAAGCCTGCGCCCTCTGGATATAGAATGCCCGCGCCTCTTGCGGGAATGACGCCATGATCAGGTGGGAGCTTCGGGTCGAGGAGCCAGGCAAGCCGCCGCTGACCGTTGCGGGCCGGTCCGGGCTGCGTCTCGGACGCCACCCGGATAACGACGTTGTCGTAGACGACCCCAAGTGCTCCGGATTCCACGTGGAGTTGCGAGAGGGAGCCGGGAGTGAGTTGGTGCTCGCGGATTGCGGCAGCGCCAACCAGACCCGTGTCGAGTCGGGGCCGGTCCTGGGGAAGGACGAGACCCATCCCATTGGCGACGGCATGCGCGCGTTTGTCGGCCGAACCGTCATCACCTTTATCGAACGGGTCGCGCCGACCGATGCTGCACCGTCCGACGAGTCCATGGACCCGGAGTTCGCCGCTCAGGAGACCGTTCCCGGCGCGTCGGTCCGGATAGCACCGTCACCGCCGAAACTGACACCGAAGCCGAAGCCAGAACCGAAGCCAGAATCCGGTGACGATGGAGATGCGACGCCGACCGTGGCTCCCGACGAGGAACCGTCGGAGGTCGCCACGATCTTCGGCGGGAATATGGCGGACGCCATTGGCAGGCATGGTGCGGGCAGCGCTCTCACGGACATCGCCGAGTTCCGGGTGGCGCGTCCACGGCTCGTCATCGCCTCTGAGGCCATCTCTGAACGCATCGAGATGGACAGCCCCGTTGCTGTGATCGGTCGGAGTCGGAAGAAGGAGCGCGGCGTGACGTGCCTCTTGCTGCACGACGCCGTGTCGTCCGTCCATTCGAAGATCACTTACAGCAATGGCCGCTTCACGCTCGAGGACTGCGAGAGCAAGAACGGCACCTATTTCCAGCAGGAGCTCTTGCTGCCGGGTCAGCCGCGGGAGCTACAGTCGGATGCGCACCTCCGGTTCGGAACCGTCGATGCTCTCTGGGTCACCGACCGGGATGCATCCGGAAACAAGATCTCCGAACAGAAGTACCAGGACGCAGTCGAGATCCTGGTCGCAGAAGGGGCCATCACCCAGCTCGTCGCGCGCAAGGTGAAGGGCGACGGCAAGGACAGGAAGATGCACCCGGGCGAGGTCCTGCTGCTCGACGGCCGCATCACGGTGGCGCAGTGGTGTGACGCCCTGGCCCGCGCCCCGTTCCTCAACGTGATTCGCGATCGGGAGTCGGGGCGTAGCGCGCGCACCTGGGTGATCCTGTTGATCCTCGTGGCGATCGCCCTGGCCGCGTTGTTGCTGTTGCGACCGGACCTCTTCGGGCTCGGTGATTGAGATGGTGCGGTCGCTCGCTCTGGTTTCGGTGCTGCTTGCTCATCTGGGATTTATCGTCACAGAGCCGGAGGATACGAGGTCGGCGGTGCGCGAACGGGGCGAGTTCCGACACCAGGACCACGTACGGACAGCCTGGAAGAAGAAGGCCGAGCCCGAGTACAAGCGGGACTGCCGGGGCTGTCACTCGTACCGCTCCGAAAACGAGACACGGGACCCGCAGGCCGTCTGCCAAGCGTGCCACTCCAAGGGTAGCGCGAGCATTCTGGCTCTGGAGTTCGACCCCTCCAGGACGTCGCCCCGATTCATGGAGGATCTGGATGCGTTGCGGGCCCCCGACCGCCCGTTCCGCCACTGGTCTCACCGTGATCATGACTGCAAGAAGTGCCACGAGGGGACGACCGGCAGACCAGACGACCCCGGCCGCGCCGGCGACATCAAGTTCCGGCCGGGATGGCATACCTGCCTGGAGTGCCACGATCCGAGGGGATCGGCTGCGATCGATACCGATCCCGCGAGTAACAAGAACAAGAGCTTCATCGACGGACTAAACGGCTACCTCGCGAAGCGCGTCGAGCGGCCGAAGGCCAGATTTCGCCACGACGAGCACCTCGCGAAGGGCGCCGAGACCGATCAGGCAGCATGCGCCCGGTGCCACGGGAAAATTCTCGAGGCGCCGCAAGGGAAACTCGGGCCGAACATGGTCGATGTAGAGGCGTGCGGATCCTGCCATGGGAAAAGGGACGGTACGCCCATCACGACGGAGTTGAAGCCGAGGGATCACGCGTGCGTGTTACTGGGTACGTTTCCCCATGGGCCACACCTGGACGCTGACGCCAGGTCGAAGGACAAGAGCATCCGGGAGAAGGGATGTCTCGCGTGTCATACGGCAGTGACCGACGAGAACGGCCTCAACTACGGCTTGTCGGAAAAGGCCCGAACCTACGCTGCGTGTGCGGAGTGCCACGGCCAGTTGGATGTCGATCCGCTTCCCGTTCGCGATGCGGCCGGCAAGAGCGACCATGGACAGGTCAAGCGTTGCGAGATGTGCCACACCTTCGGGTCCGGCCCCATGAAGACGTTCCGGCCGAAGACGGTCGTGGAACGTCGTCGGCCCTCGCGGTTCGTCCTGGTCAGCAACGACCACCCGTTCATCACCCTTAAAGACGGCAAGTACGAGCAGGGCGGGGGGGATTGCCGCAAGTGCCATCGGGCCGACGTCGAAGGGGGTCTGCCCACCCGCATTGGCAAGAAGCCGTTCTCCCACGACAGCCACCTGCCAGCGAACCCGACGGACGCCGATTGCGCCACGTGTCACGCCGACGTCGCCGGAGCGGCCACTCCCGGTGACCTCTCCCTTTATTCGCCCAAGAGCTGCGGTGACTGTCACAGGGGAGGGGAGGTGCGAGCTGTCGTCGACGAAGGGACTCCGAAGCGCCGCTCCGTACCGCGCTTTCCACACGAGGTGCACCTGTCGGAGGCGGCGCGCGGACGGGACGCGGAGCTGGCGAAGGGGTGTGTGGCGTGTCACGTGGCGAAGCAGGGAGGGGAGCCGTCCGTCGGGACGCTGCCCGAAGCGCTCGATTGCTCCAACTGCCACGATCACGGCGAGCGTTCGGAGATCTGCGCCGAGAAGGACCGTGCGTACGTGGCGTCTTGCTCCAAGTGCCACGGCCTGAACGGCCCTGTTCCGGGCAAGCTGACAGAGGACGTTCGCGTCGTCGCGCAGGGACTCACGGGTGCCCAGTGGCATCCCCAGCCCACGGATAAACGCTGTGATGCGTGTCATCTCCCCGGTGCCTCGGTGTTCGAGCGCATGACGATCGTCAACGTGTTCGCGCAGCTGAGTTACGACAGGGCAGAGGACTATCACGTCAAGTTCCTCTCCCTACGCACGATCGCGACAAAAGGGTGTGCCGACTGTCACTGGCGCAAGATGATGTCGTCGCGTCCCCCTGAAGGCTCTGGCCTGACTCCGCGCGAACTCATGGAGCTGGCGAAGCAGAGCAAGGACGTGTTGGTGGGCTACCCGGGGAGGAAGCGGTGAACCTCGCCCTCTTCCGGAGCTCGTGGGCCATCGTCGCGGCGCTGCTCTCTGGCGGGTTCGTTGTGTGGCTGACACTCACCGGAGCGTCCGCCGGATCGCGCGCGGGTTCGGATGTGACGATTCTGCTCGCCAGCGGCTGGACGACGCTGGCGATCATGATCGCCGTGTGCCTGTATTCGCTACGTAAGTTCGTGCACAAGCTCGGGATCTCACCCGAGTTCAAGATGAAGACGTCGCTCGACAAGCTCGAGCAGGCGGAACAGGAGTTGAACGAGATTCGCCGCCGGATCCTGCTCGGTCTTCTGTCCGACGAGGACGAGATCCGCGACGCCGCGCAACGGATCCTCGAGTCAACGGGGGTGGACCGGATATGCCGCGCGACGGTGACGAAGAACCCGAGCATGGGGCCGTCGTTCATCGTCGGTGTGGAGCCGACGGAGCCGCTGGGGCGGATGTCCAAGTGGCTGCACTTCCACGTCTACATCGGGCTCGCTTCCGGTGTGCTCTTGTGGGTGCACGGCGGGCTGTCCATGGCGTCACCGATGGGAGTCATCCTCAACGGTCTCGCCGCCCTGGTCATCGTGACGGGTGTGATCGGCACCTTCCTCTTCGCCCTCGGGCCACGTTGGATGACGCGGGCCGAGAAGGACATGAATTACGAAGAGGCGTTCGTCCTCGAGCGCAGCCTCGAGTCCAAGATCAGGGATGCGTATGGGGCGCTGAAGCCCGAGCAGGTGAGGCGGTTCAGCAGGGTGGGGAAGACAACCGGCTCGGCGCAGGCGCAGCGCACCGCCCTGCTGCAGGTCATCGAGACGGAGCCTGAATCCAGAGAAGAATTCGCCGACGTCATGGTGCTCGTGTCGCAGCGCAAGCGCATCCTCCATGACCTGCGCGGAGCCGCTCGCATCAAGTTCGTGATCAACATCTGGCGGGCGTTGCACGTCCCCGCGTCCCTGCTGCTCATCGGGTTCTCCGTCGTCCACACCGTGTCGGTGATCTGGTACTGAGGATGAGTGCCGCACCCGCGTTCGAAGACCTGAAGGTGCTGCTGGCGGAGATCCCGACCACCTACGACCAGGAGGAACAGCGTCAGGTCAACGCCGGCAACCTGCTGCTGCGCGGGGTGCCCGGCGTCGGCAAAACCTTCTTCGGGGTGATCCTCGCGGCTATCAGTGGAGCCAAATTCGCCCGGATTCAGGGCCGCGCCGACCTGCAGCCGACCGAGGTGGTCGGGTTCCAGATGATCAACCCAGCAACTGGTGAGTTCGTCACCGAGTTCGGGCCCCTGGCCTCTGCCGAGGTCATCCTGCTCGACGAAATCAACCGCATCCCGCTGAAATCACAAAGCGCCTTTCTCGAAGG
>JABSRK010000022.1 GCA_013213915.1 Planctomycetota bacterium | reverse complement strand
CGAGCAAGCGTGGGCCGCTGCGAAGGCGGGGGCCGCCTTCGTATCTCCATTCGCCGGACGCATCGATGACCTGTTGCGTAAGAACATGGGCGGAGCCTTCGACAAGACGGAGTACTTCCCCGCCGAGGGACTGCGCAACAGCGACGGCGAACCGAGGATCGACGACAACGGCGTCCACTCTGGTGTTCACCTCGTAGAACAGTGCGTCGATATCTTCCAGACGTTCGATCTCGACTGCGAAGTGCTGGCGGCGTCGCTTCGCAATCCGCGTCAGGTCCGCGAGTGCGCGCTCGTCGGCGCTGATGTGGCGACGATCCCGTTCAACGTCATCCGCGGCATGATCGACCACCAGAAAACCGTGGAGGGCATGAACGCGTTCTGCGCCGACGTGGTGCCCGAGTACCGCGCGCTGTTCGGGTCTTAGGTCGTCCGTGGGAAGGAAGGACCAGAAGCCCAATCCGCTCGAACTCGCTCGAGGGGGCGACGAGGACGCGCTCGAGAAGGTCCTGGGGGGCGTGGTCGCCCCTGTGTTCGACCTCGCGTTGCATCGTTACCGGCAACTCACGCGCGCTGAACAGGCGACCGTCGAGGGGCTGCGCGCGCTCGCCGTCGCCGTCCGTGGCGGCGGCCCAGACGGCAGCCTGATGGCCGAGGCCGTCCTCGCCGTCCTCGCCTCAGGCGACGAAGCCGAGCGTCGCCCCGGAGGCAAGCAACTGGACGTCGCCCTGATGACCCTGGACGCCGACCAGCGACGCGCCGTCCTCGCCGCCATCGCCTGTGACCTGGACGAGGACGAGCTCGCCTACGCTCTCCAAGTGGACCGCCAGACGGCCCTCAAGCTCTACGCGTTCGGGCTAGAAGCCATCGCTCTCGATCGCGAGAGCCTGCGCGAGTCCATGGATGCGCGGGCCGCCGAGACGCCGCTCCCGCCGGGACTGATCGACCGCGCCCTCGCCTGATCCGAGTCCTCGGCTTCATTCGGATCTTGCCCCCAAAAGGGGGCAGCTCGATCAACAACACCCGCATCCCCGCCGTATACAGGCGGCGGAAAACAGGCGTCTATGCGCAGGATGAGGCCGACGGAGAGGTCCGCCACGCATCTTCGCCAATTCCGGAATATCCCATAATCGCTTGTAGTGAAATGGCTTGCGCTGATTTTCCGCCTCAGCGCGCCCAGATTTCCCGAAGAACCCGACCCGGGTTCGCCGATCAGAGGAAGACCTGGGAAGGTGCCGTTTCGGAGGATCGGGGTGCGAGAACAACTCGCGGACTTCATCGTCCAGCACGAGAACCGCGTCGAGCCGTTTGGCGACGCGCTGGGGGCAGTCCTCGCCCGCGGTTGTCTCCTGCCGGGCGAACGCGCCGCCAACGGAACGACCGAATCCATGCGCCGCGTCCTCTCAGATCGCGACGCGTTCAGCCGCATCAGGACCTACTCGCAGTCAAACGTCGATATGTCGCCCGTCCAGAGGCGCCAGGCGCAACGGCTCTACCGCCTTTACCTGGCGCATCAGTGCGAGCCGCGCCTCGACGAAGCCACCGACGCGCTCGAGGATTCGGCCCGGAGAGAAATCCAGGCCTTCCGTTGCGATCTCGGTACCGGCCCGCTCACCTGGGACGATATCTGGCCCGTGTTCGTGGCCACCGAAGATATTCGCGTCCGCCGCGAGGCATGGACCAAGCTGATGGACCTCGCCGACCACCTCGCTCCATCACTGCTGGAGCTGGTCGCGTCGCGGAACCGGACTGCTCGAGACCAGGGCTTCGACAACCACTTCGATCTCGCGCTCGCCTTGCGTGAGTTGGACGAAGCTCCCGTGGAAGATCTCATCCGCACGGCAGCGGAACACACCCAAGCCCAGTTCGGCCGCCTGAAGAATAGCCTGGACAGGGACCTGGCCCGTTGGTTCGGGACGCGCCAGGGATTCATGGGTCCCTGGCACTATCCCCACCCGCTCCGGCTGTTGCCGTCGTGGGACCACGAGAGAACAGCGCCGCCGCGACGGGAAGCGGTCAGCGCCGCGCAGGTGTTCCTGCGTCATCGCGGCCTCTCGCTCACCGCCGACAAGATCCGCCCCGCGGAGGTGTCGCGACGCGGTCCTACCCCTGACCCGTGGACACTCCTCCTCGACGTGGGACGTGTCCTCGTCAACGCCGTCGAGTCGCTCTTTCATGTTCACGCCGACCCGGAGCTTCCCGACCCCCTTCGGTCGTCGCCCCACCCCGTCATCTCGTGGGCTTTGTGGTATGTCCTGGTCGATGAGATCGCCTCGCCGGATGTGCTCGAAGAGGCACTGAATCTTGATGCGAGGGTCGCCGCAAAACTGCGGGGACGTTTCCTCGAACGGCATCGCCGGGAGACCCTGCTTCTCGTCCATCACGGCCTCGCCACATTCGCATTCGAAAAGTCCCTGTATTCGAACCCCGGGCAGGATCTCACAAGCCTCTGGTGGGATCTGTTGAAGGGCTCGATCGGGCTGGACTCGCGGGACGACGGCGATCACGCCGCCTGGGCGATCTCCACCGGGGTGCTCGGGTCTCCGGGCGCTGGTGTAGAACGCGCCCTGGGCGCTCTCGTCGCCGCGCAGCTCAAGGATGCGCTCCCGCCCGCCGCGCCCGGTTCCAGCGTCTTGCAAGACCGCGCCGCATCGACCGCCCTGAAGGGCCTCATCCTTCGCCATGCCGGAGGACGCTCGTGGTGCGAACACGTCAGACAGGTCACCGGGTCGAGCCTCGACGCAAACGCAGCCATCAAGCGCATGGCGGCCGAGCGAGGGTAGCCAGAGCAGGGCACATCCCCCGTATACTGGCGTGGCCATGACGGCCATCGTCAGCATCCACTCATACCGCGGCGGGACCGGTAAGAGCAACATCACAGCGAACCTCGCGTACCTTGCCGCTCTGCAAGGAAAGCGCGTCGCTGTCCTCGACACCGACCTGCAGTCGCCCGGCGTCCACGTTGTGTTCGGGATGGAGAAGGAGCGCATCACCCACACGTTGACGGACTTCGTCCAGAACAAGTGCGAACTCGAAGAATGCGCCTACCAGATGTCGTCGGCGCTCGAACTGGACGGTGGCGGAGCTGTCTGGCTGCTCCCGTCGAGCATGCGTATCGAAGACATCATGCGCGTGATCGACGAGGGCTACGACGTCGGTAAGTTGAACATGCAGTTCGCTGCCCTCAACGAAGCCCTCGGTCTCGACCTGCTGTTGATTGACACCCACCCTGGTTTGAATCGCGAGACGATGCTCACCACGGCCATTTCGAACGTGCTCGTGCTGCTGATCCGTCCAGACAAGCAGGACTTTCACGGCACCGCGGTCATGGTGGAGCTGGCTGGTCGTCTCGGTGTCCCCAACATCGCAATGATCGCGAACAAGGTCGTCAGTCGCATCGACCACGCCGATGTGAAGAAGAAGATCGCCGACGCGTTCGGCTACGAGGTGGTCGGCGTTCTGCCGTTGGACGAGGATATGGCAAACCTTGGCAGCCGCGGGCTGTTCTGCAAGCTCAACCCGGATCACCCCATCACCCATGAACTGCGCAGCATCGCCGCGCGCCTCATGGCGCTGGCATCGGAAAGCGACGGCGACGGTGAATGAGGTACCGCTCCCCCCGGGAGCGGACAGCCCCGGACGGATCGAGAGCTTCGAGGGCGCCGATGGGCGCACGCTGCGCTACCGGGTCGTCGATGCTGACGCGCCGCGCCACCGCCTCCTCTACTGCCACGGAATCGAGAGCCACGGGACGTGGTTTCTCCCCGCCGCAGAGCGCCTCGCCGCACGTGGGTGCACCACGTGGCTGCTGGATCGACGCGGATCGGGACTCAATCGCGACCATGCTCCGGGGGACGCTCGCACCGCGGAGCTCTTGTTGGATGACATCGACACGTTTCGCCGCCACGTCGGTGACCCGGCCCTGCATCTGGTCGGCCTGTCCTGGGGCGGCAAGCTGGCGACGGCCGCAGCCATCGCCAGCCCGGCCGGCGTCGAGAGCCTCATCCTCGTCACCCCCGGGTTGAAGGCGCTCGTCGACCTCACGGCCGGACAGAAGCTGAAGCTCCTCGCAAGCCTCCCGTTTGGAGGGCACAAGCGGGTGCCGATCCCGATCACGGCCGACATGTTCACGCAGACACCCTCCTACCTCGAGTTCATCAAGAACGACGACTGGCGACTGCGACACGCGACGGCCAGGTTCTTCTTCGCGGGTGTCAAGCTGGACAGGATCCTCCGGCGAGGTCTCTGCAAGCTCCACATCCCCGTGCTGCTCTTCCTGGCGGGACGAGAACGAATCATCGACAATGCCGGCGTGCGAAACGTGCTGTCGCAACTACCTGGTGATCGACTCGTGACCTTGATCTACGAGGATGCGACCCACTCGATTCAGTTCGACCAGGTCGATCGGATGGTGGGTGACATCGTCAAGTTCCTGGACAACGAGGTGAGCCCGTGAGAATCACCCGGCTGGAGATCCTGGAGACGAAGATCCCCTTCCGGTTCACCTTCCGACACGCCCTCGCCGCACGTAGCGAGGGCCACGGCATCCTCGTACGCGTGACAGACGATGCGGGGAACGTCGGGTACGGCGAATGCGTCCCCCGCAGCTACGTGACCGACGAGACGCCAGCCTCCGTGACGCAGGCGATCCACAACACCCTGGCGCCACCGTGGCTCGGGCTCGAGATCGCGAATTTCGAAGACGCTGTCGCGCGCATAGAGGCCGGACTCGATGGACTTCCGCGTGATCAGCACGCTGCGCACTGCGCACTGGAGTTGGCCATCCTCGACGTGGCTGGGCGAGCGTTCGAACGCTCCGCCGGGACGGTGCTCGGCCCCCCGGTCACCCGCGAGATCGCCTACAGCGGCGTCGTATCCGCGGACGGCTCGGAGACCTCCCTGAAGATCATCGAGCTCATCCGGAAATTTGGATTCGGGCGCGTCAAGCTCAAGGTCGGCGCCGACGACAGGGAGGACGACGCACTGCTCCGCCGTGCGCGTGAACTCCTCGGCCCCGATTGCCGACTCCGCATCGACGCGAACTGCGCATGGACGTGGGAACAAGCCCTCCGCCGGCTCGACGACTTCACGCCATTCGGCCTCGAATCCGTTGAGCAACCGCTCCCCAGGGGCGACATCGAAGGCCTCGTCGAGTTGACGGCGCGGTCGCCCATCCCGGTCATCGTCGACGAATCCCTCGCCTCGCTTGAAGACGCGAAGATGCTCATCTCGAAAAGGGCGTGCCATCACTTCAACATTCGTATTTCCAAGTGCGGCGGGCTCGTCAATGCACGGCGATTGCGAGACGCCGCCCACGCCGCGGGCCTGCGCTGTCAGCTCGGCGCGCAGGTCGGCGAAACCGTGCTGCTGTCAGCGGCCGGCAACCTGTTCGCTTCCCGCACGGAGGGACTGCTGTTCGCGGAGGGGTCGTTCGGTACGATTCTCCTCGCTACAGACATCGGAAAACAGCACCTCACCCTTCAGCCAGGGTCGTGTGCACGCGCGCTCGAAGGGCCTGGCCTCGGCGTCGACGTCGATCCGGATCGGCTTCTTCCGATAGTCGTAAGCACCCTCGAAATGAGAGAGGGCTGATGGGATTCATCGCTTCGGTTGTCATCAAGACCGTTGGACGTGCGGCCGCGAGGCGCTTCTATGCCGCCACCAGAGATGCCGCGGGCACGCAGCTACGCAAGTTGATGGAGATCGTCCGCCGCAACCAGGAGACCGAGTACGGAAGGGAGTTTTCGTTCAAGGGAATCCACAGCTTCCAGGACTGGCAGGCGGCCGTGCCTGTGATCACATACGAGGACATCAAGGACCGCGTCGATCGCGTGACGCGCGGCGAGTCCAACGTCCTGACAGCAGAAGATCCCGTGATGTTCGCACGCACGTCCGGCACTACTGGCGACGCCAAGTACGTCCCCATCACGCCGACATGCCGGGGCCGTGATCAGAGCGACCAGATGCGCACATGGTTCCACCACGCGTCGGTGGCACACCCGCGCATCTTCAGCGGCAAGGTCGTAAGTCTGGTGTCGCCGGCGATCGAAGGGCACGCGCCTTCCGGCGTCCCGTTCGGATCGACGAGCGGACATATCTACAAGAACATGCCTGGCCTCGTCCGGAGCACGTATCTCGTGCCGTACGAGGTGTTCGAGCTCGATGACTACGAATCCAAGTACTACATCATCATGCGCCTCGGAATCGGCGCCGACGTGACGTTCCTGGCGACGGCCAATCCGTCATCGATCATCAAGATGTGCGAGTTCGCCAACGAGAACGCCGACGCGCTCCTCAAGGACCTGCACGACGGCACCCTGAGCGCGGGACTTCCGATCCCGTCGACGTTGCGGGCGCTCCTCGAGCCACACATGAAGCGCGATCCGGAACGCGCCAGGAAACTCGAGCGAGCCCGAGAGCGGCGCGCCGGGATGCTCCTTCCTGCCGACTACTGGCCCGGCCTCGATCTCATCGGGTGCTGGAAGGGGGGCACCGTCGGCGCATACGTGGACAGGTTCCCAGGGTGGTTCGACCCGGAAGGGCGGAGGGGCGTCCCCGTCCGCGACTGGGGCTACTTGTCGTCCGAGGCCCGGGGCAGCATTCCTCTCAGCGATGAAGGCTCAGGTGGTGTGCTGACGATCGCGACCAACGTGTATGAATTCGTCGAGGTGCACGACCTCGAGGCAAATCCAGGCGATCGAAAGGAGTGGCGCTTCCTCAGCGTCGATCAACTACAAGAAGGCAAGGAGTACTACATCTTCTTCACCACCACCGGTGGCCTCTACCGGTACGACATCAATGACGTGATAGAGGTCATCGGTTGGTTCAACTCCGCTCCCGTCATCGTGTTCCGCCGCAAGGGACGGGGCATGACGTCGATCACGGGTGAGAAGGTCAGCGTCAACCAGGTCATTGACGCCGTCGAGCGTACGGCGAGGGACCTGGCGCTGGCGGTGGACCACTTCAAGGCCGAAGCCGACGTGGATGCGGCTTGCTACGTGTTCAAGGTGGAGTGTGCATCGGGCCTGCCGGCCGACAAGCGGCGTCCATTCCTCGAGGCGATCGACAAGAACCTCGCCGGGCTGAACCTCGAATACGAAGCAAAACGCAAGAGTCTGCGCTTGAACGCCCCCGTGCTGCACACCATGAAGCCCGGCTGGTACGACGACGAGAAGAAGAGGCTCATCGCGTCCGGTAAGCGGCTCTTCCAGGCGAAGACGGTCCTCTTGTCCACCAGGAAGAACCTGGACAAGGATGACTGGCTCGAGGACATCACCTCTTTGGACTGACATGACTAGTGAGGTGATTCGGATCGCGGCGGGTGATGGGGTCGAGTTGGCTATCGGGGCACACCCGGCAGCGAACGACGACGGACCCGCCGTCGTCGTCGTTCACGGCATAGCAAGCCACATGGGCTGGTACGCCGGTGTCGCTCGGGCGCTGCAGGCCCGCGGGATCTCCGCGTACCTTCCGGATCGGCGCGGATGCGGCATCTCCGGCGGCGAACGTGGACACGCCGATGACTGGCCGAGCCTCGTTGACGACGTCCGACGTGTCTGTGAGGAGGTGCGTACACGACACCCTGGGGTCCCGCTCGGGCTCATCGGCCTGTCCCTGGGCGGCGTGTTCGCCGCCGCCCTGGCCATCCGCCACCCCGATCTGTGCGACGTGCTGATCCTGCCTGCGCCCGCATTCGCATCGACCATCAACGTGCCGCTCGCGCGGCGGCTGCGGGTGTTACGCCGTTCGTTCACCCACCCGACCAAGCTCTACGATCTTCCCTTCGGGCCAAGAGAAATCGTGGCGCGCGAGGACTGGCGCGTCGTGCTCGAGAATGATGCGTTGCGAACGCGCCGTATCTCTGCGCGGTTTCTCACGTCCATGTTCAGGTGCCAGCGGTTCACGTCGCGGCAGTTCTGGAGAATCCGCGTTCCTACGTATTGCATGCTCGCCGAGAACGACCAGGTCATCGATAACGCGGGTGTGCGACGGATCGTGGAGCGGGGGTGCGGCGAACCGCGCTGGATAGAGACGTTTCTCGGAGCGTCCCACGTGATCCCCTCCACGCTCCCCTCCGATACGCTCGTAGACCGTCTCGAGTCGTGGCTGCGCGGAAAGCCCCATGAAGACGGACCGTCAGTACACTCGATCGAGACCAGGATAGAACTCCCCCCCGGCGCGGCGCTCGCCGACCCTCCCGATCTCACCGGAGCGGCGACGTGAGCGAGAGTGGCGACGGAGTGCTCGAACGCAAGGACCAAATCCTCGCGCCCCTCGACCCCGAGCGATACACGACGCTCATGCGACTCGTCACGGACCCCAAGCACCGCGTCGTCGCATCGTTCGGGGGTGGGTCGGTGCCAGGGCTATGCGGCAACCTCGCGTTCGGCAAGATCCTGGAAGAGCTCGGTATCGACACGCACGTCGAGGAGGTCTGGGGCACCAGCGCCGGCGCCGCAATTGGCGGTCCCTGGGCAAGCGGAACCCCGATGGACCGCGTGTACGAGTCCGTGGCTTCGTTGAACCGCCGCGGTTCCGTCGACGTTCCCTGGTTTCGTCTCGCCATCGCCCTGCTCCTGAAGCCCTTCGGACACAAATTGCCTAACGGGCTCATACGTGGCGAGTACTTCATGCGGGCCATTGACGACGCGCTGACGGCGAAGACATTCGAGGACTGCCCCAAGCCGTTCCGTTGCATCGCCTGCACGGACGACGGCGTCTGCATGCGCAAGGTCTTCCGCCGCGGACCACTCCTCTCGGCCATCTTCCAGTCCATGAGTATTCCGGGCATCGTCATCCCTCGCGAACGAGACGGAGAGGATACGGGCTTCTACGACGGCGGCCTCGTCGAGAAAACCCCCCTCATCTCACCGATAGCCGAGCACAACAGACGTCATCCGGACAAGAAGCTCCTCCTCCTCGGCACCCACTTTGGCAACGAGGCCAAGCCCTCCACCGCCAGCGGTTTTCTCATGCGCTTCCTCGTCTCCATCAACGCCCTCGAGAACCTCGCGTGGGAGTATCAGCTCCGCGAGGTCCGGGAGACACCGAACGTCGACCTGCTCATCTTGAACCCGCGCATCGACGACCCCGCTCTGTTCGACTTCTCCCGCGTGGAACGCAACTATCTACGTGCGCGTGAGGTGCTCTCCGACACCCTCCAGAACGCCAAGCTGGCGCTCGCGTTCGGCGCGCGATGAACAAGTCTCTCCTCACCAATCTTGCCGCGGCGGCGCTGGTCGTCACCGGCCTGGTAACCCCAGTGTGGCGTGACCCCGTACTCTTCACCGGGATGTTCGCGTTATCGGGTGCGATCACGAACTGGATGGCGGTGTACATGCTGTTCGAGAGGGTGCCGCTGCTGTACGGATCGGGCGTCATCCCCACGCGATTCGAGGAGTTCAAGACGGCGATCCATGAACTCATCATGGAACATTTCTTCACCACGGAGAACGTCGAGCGTCTACTCGAATCCGAATCGGCGACAGGGGTCGGAGCCATCGACCCGAACCTGGTCAAGGACGCCGTCGACTACGACCGCGTCTTCGACAAGATCTCCGACGCGGTCATGGAATCGCGACTGGGTTCCATGCTCGGAATGTTCGGCGGGAAATCGGCGCTCTCCGCCCTTCAGGAGCCGGTGGAGCGGGTCCTGAAGGGCGTGGTCGAGGACATCGCGACGTCAGAGGATTTCCGCGAGGCGCTCGTCAAGTCCGTCGACGGACACGATGTCGCCGAGTCCATCGCCCGCAAGGTCGACAAGATCGTCGCCGGTCGCCTGGACGAACTCACGCCGGACGACGTGAAGCGCATCGTCCAGGACATGATCCGCGAACATCTCGGCTGGCTGGTCGTCTGGGGCGGCGTCTTCGGCGGGCTGATCGGGCTGCTCACGTCGCTCGTCTCCTGATGAGCGGCCGCCCGGGGCCCCACATGTCGGACTAGGTGTCCGTCTTTATCCAGTCACCCAGCAGCTTCTCCGCCTCCTCCCGCACCTCCGACATGTCGAAAGAGATGGTCGACATCCCGGTCTTGTCGGCGAAGCCGCCGCGCTCGTATCGGAACATGATGGTGTGGTCGCCGAGGGTGAGCACGTCGCCGTGGTAGAGCCGACGGGCCTGGTGAGGCTCGAGACGGATCTGGTTGATGATGCTGCCGTTGGTGGAGGCGAGGTCCTCGAAGGAGAAGTTGTCGCTCTCCGCGCGAACGCAGGCGTGGTACTTGCTGACGGCCGGAGACGGGAGGACGAGATCGTTGTCCGGGCGCCTCCCGATGCTCAACGCGCCCTCCCCGAGCGTGACGATCTCGCCGCTGGCATCTCCTTCGATCACGCAGAGGAGCGCCTTGCCTTCGCTGCTGGGACAGCTGGGCGTGAATCTGATGACGGTGTCGTCGTTCATGGGCTTTCGTCTCGCGGCGTCCCGCGCTTGGAGACCCCGCACGGGTGGGACGTAAAGAGCCGGCCAGAATTACCCAGCCGGCCCTCGGTCGCACCTGACGTTGCGGATCAGAAGCTGGTGCAGAAGTACTGCCCGGGGGCGATGGCGATTGCCGAGAACGTCCGACCGGTCAGGTCATACGGATTCGATGCCCCGCCGGTCCAGTACTGGGCCGCGGAGGTGCCGAACCACTCGAACACGGCATCGTTGTTCGCGGTGCTGATCGGCGCACCGGAGAGGGTCGGATAGATATCGACGGCGGTCGTCACCGCGCTTTGGTTCGCACCCGGGCTGATGCCGGTCAGCATGGCGAACGTCGGCGTCGGGGGGTTGAATGCGCTGCTGTTGATATTGATGTTGCCGAGAATATCGATGTCCATGTCGAACGTGTGACTCGGGCCGGCGCCGAACTCGGCCACGTTGTTGAAGATCACCCGCACGACCTGGATCGGCGTGCTCTCGTCCACCTGGATAGAGATGTTCCCGCCTTGGTTGGGGGACAGGTCACACCAGAACATGGCGATCCGCGGCATCTGGCTGAGCATCTCCGTGGGCGTCGAGGTGAAGTCGGTCGTCGTCGTGTTGAACGACACGAACCCGTTCGAAGCCACGTAGAACTGCGAATAGCTGTTGTTGTAGAAGGGCAGCGAGAACCCGAAGGGCGTCAGGGTCACCGTGACGCTCGAGTCGTCGCCCGTCGGACCCGGGAAGGTGGTGATGCCCGGCACGATCTGGAACTCGGTCGCCGCGGTCAGGCTCGCGCCTGCCGGCGCGGTCGGATCGACGAGGCCGGTCTGCAAGGCGCGGTGAAAGCCGACGGTCACGCCCGGAGAGTCCGCCTGGAACTGGGCCTGGAACTGCCCCGTGCCGTCGAGCTTGTAAATCGAGGGAAAGGCCAGGCCATCAAAGAGGATCGAGGTCGTCGCTGCGTCCAGGTCGAAGAGCTGGTTTCCGAGCACCGTCCACCCGCCAGGAGCGAGGGTATGGGATACGAAAGTCACGAAATTCGCGTTGGGCAAACCCTGGAGCAGGCCGAGGCTCGGGACCCCCAGGGGAACGGCGACGCCGGTGATCGGGAAGGGGGGGCCGTTCTGGCCGTTGATCATCTGGGTAGCGTTGGTGTTGTTCGGTTGCTGAGCCAGGGCGACTCCCCCAAGGAGCCCCAGGCACAGGCAAACGATAAAAGCACGATTCATGCAGCCTCCCTCGCGGAGCCAGCGCCCCGACACGGATGGTCTCCGACCCGGCTTGCGGCAGAACCTGGCCGCCAAGCCGCAGCCTCAATCTTAACCCCTTGAAACAGCAGCTATCAAGCACCGCATATGCGGGCGGAACGCGGCAGGGTAGCGTCCTGGCGTGTCCGAGGCCCGACTGAATCCCCGGAGCGAGCTCATCCGGCTCCTCCTGGCCCTGGCCCTGGCGGGTGCCGCCGTCACGCTGATAGCGGGAATCGCCGCCATGGCCGGCGCCCACGAGCCCTCGCGGATCGGGCGCAAGGGCCTGGTCCCCTTGGTCGTCATCGCCTGGATCGTCATGGCGCGGGTGCCGCGAAATGGGCTTCCACAGGTGCTCGGGCTGGCCGGCGGGCGAGCCCCCATGCGGAGCATCGCCGTCGGACTGCTCTGCGGCGCACTCAGCCTCGTCATCCTGAACGTGGTGCTCATCCTGATGGGCGCCCGGTTGGTCGAACCCGAGCTCGGCCCCGCCATGTTGTTGCTGAAGACCATCCTCTACCTGCTACAGGCCGTGGGCCTCGCGCTCCTGGAAGAGACCTTGTTCCGCGGGTTGGTCCAGGGACGATTGCGCGCGGCGTCAGGCCACGTGGTCGCCATCACTCTCGGCAGCGTGATCTTCGCCGCGTCCCATTTCCTTCGGCCGCCCAAATCCCGGCCACCCGAAGCGTGGTGGGACACCATGCCCGCGTGCTTTGCGGGCCTCGGCGAGATGCTGACGCTGCGCTGGAGGGAGTTCGTCGGATTGCTGCTGGTCGGACTCGTGCTCGCGATCGTGCGCGCAGGCCGCCGCACGATCTTCCTCGCAATGGGTGTCCACGCAGGCTGGGTGTGGGTGCGCTTCACCTCCGACAAGGCGCTGGAAGAAGTGGATGAGCGCGTCAACCAGGACCTGCTCCTGCTCGGTTCGAAGCGCCTGTATGACGGCGCTCTGGGCTGGTGCGCGCTCCTGTTGACGCTGGGTTTCGTCTGCTGGCTCACGGTCCGATCTCGAAACCGGGGAATATCGTCATGACGAAGAAGGTGGTCGTCCCCCTCGCGGACGGGTTCGAGGAAATCGAGGCGGTGACAATCATCGACGTTCTGCGTCGCGCCGGAGTGGACGTCGTCACCGCGGGGCTCGGCAGCCCCGAGGCCACCCGCGGCGCCCACGGCATCGACGTCGTTCCGGACACGACCATCGACACCATCGATGCCGGCGCCGTCCATATGGTCGTTCTCCCCGGGGGCATGCCGGGGGCGGCGACCCTCACCGAAGACCCACGCATGCAGGAGCTCCTGAAGGCCGTCGCCGCCAGGGGCGGCTGGACCTGTGCCATCTGCGCTGCCCCCATGGCGCTGGGCCCGAGCGGCGTCACCGCCGGCAAGTCCGTCACCTCATACCCGGGTTTCGGCGACCGCTTCGATCACGGCCCTTACCTGGATGAGCGGGTCGTCGTGGACGGCTCCGTCATCACCTCCCGAAGCCCCGGCACGGCCATGGAGTTTGCCCTGACCCTCGTCGACAAGCTGTGCGGTCCCGAGGTGGTCGGCGAACTCGTCGCGTCCATGCTCGTCGATCGAGCAGCCCCCGCTTACGAAGCCTGAACTTCGCGGGCGCCATCCCTCAGGCGCGCACCAGCTTGCCGTCCCGGCTGACCAGATCGTGCTGGGGGACCTGGACGATGCCATCCTGATCGGTCACCCGCCCGAGAACCCGGGCGGCATAGCCGTGGCGCGTCGATGTCGCGACCACCGCGTCAGCGTGGTCGGCGGGCAAGACAACGCACAGCCCGATCCCCATGTTGAAGACGGTGTACATCTCAGCCACATCCACGTTGCCCCGATCCTGGATCGCCTTGAATACCGGAAGGGGTTCGGGGAAGTCGTCGAGACAAAACCCGACGGCGGCTTCCACCCGGGTCAGGTTCATGTAGCCATCGCCGGTGATGTGGCAGACGGCGTGCAGCGGGATGTCCTGACGGAACAGGTCCTTCGCCAGGGCGACGTACAGCGCCGTCGGTTCGAGGAGCTCGTCGCCCACTGTGCGTCCCAGGTCTTCGTCGTGACGCGTGTAATCCCCGTCCGGGCAGAGGACCTTGCGTGCGAGGGTGTAGCCGTTGCTGTGCAGCCCCTTGGACGCGACGCCGACGACGACATCGCCGGGGACGATGTCCTGGCCCCACATGACCTTGTCCAGCGAAACCGTGCCCACGGCCGTACCCACCAGGTCGAAGCCCTGGGTCGCCCCTTCGCCCCGCAGCATCTCCTTGACCTGGGCCAGCTCGCCCCCGGGGATGGTGATCTCGCACTGGCGGGCGCCCTCGAGGAGGCCCTGTCCAACCTGGGCGAGGACATCCTTGTCCGCGACTCCGACGGCCACGTAATCCAGCATGGCGATGGGCTCCGCGCCAACGCAGATGAGGTCGTTGACGTTCATGGCGATGCAATCGATGCCGACGGTGTCGTAGCGACCGACCATCTCCGCCACGAGGAGCTTGGTGCCGACGCCGTCCGCAGCGACGGCCAGGCCGCGGCCGTCACCCAGGTCGAGGACGTTGGCGTAGTAGCCGAGGCCGCGCAGGGGTCGCCCCACGCCGGCCTGATCGCGGAAGCCATGCGTCTCGGTAACGCACGCCGCAAGTCCCTTGAGCGCGCGACCTGCTTCGTCCGTGTCCACGCCGGAGGCGCCATACGTCATGCCTTCGTTCGACTCGGCCATCACATGCTCCGTCACGTTGCTCGCGGTTTCAGGAGCGCCTCATGCGCTGCCAGGAGAACCGCCTCGCCCAGTCGTGCGAACGCCCCCCATTCCGAGGCGCCCAAGCACGGGTACCCCTCGGCCGTGGACTTGTGAAAAGACGCCATCCGTCTCAACTGCGGGTCACTTACCGTGTTGGTCATGAGGAAGCAGCCCCGTGATTCCAGCGCCTCGATCATCCGCCCGAAGTCCTCCCAGCGACCGACCGGGTCAAAACCACCTGCCGCTGTTTCTGGGAACAGGACCTGGCGCACGTCATCAGCCAGGCTCGCCACGTCCGCGCTCATGGACTAACCTTGTCACACGCTACCCCTGAGGAGAACCCCATGCCCGAGCCCGAATGCCCCCAGAAGAAGCCCTACGTCGTCGAGGAGGAAGCCGGGACCAAGGCCTGGTGTGCGTGCGGCAAGAGCGCCAACCAACCCTACTGCGACGGCACCCACTCAGGGACCGGCATGACCCCCACCATCGTGCAGATCGAGGAAAACAAGACCGTCGCCTGGTGTGGTTGCAAGCGCTCCGGCAACGGAGCGTTCTGCGACGGGGCGCACGCGCGGCTGTAGACGTCGCGCGCGGGGCCGGGAACCCGCCATGGCCCGGGCTCACGAGATGCCGAGGGAGGGATTTGAACCCTCACTCCCAATAAAGGGAACTAGGCCCTCAACCTAGCGCGTCTGCCAATTCCGCCACCTCGGCTCGAAGTGGACGGACATTATAGAGACGGAACGGCTGCGTCCAAGGCCGAGGCCCCCAGCGAGCGTAAGGACCTATTTTTTTTGGGGCAGGAGATCGAACTGCTTGGACATGCGCACGCGGCCCCCCCGGCTCTCCAAGAAGAGTCCCGCTCCGCGTAGGAGCCCGGGCACGGGCTTTGACGGGCGTTCACTCGGTTTCCGCGGCGGGTCAAAACCCAAGCGTTTCATGTACGTCTCGAACTCGCGGAATTTCACCGGACGCTGGACCTCCGTCAGATCCCTGTAGCGACGGCGGAACGCATTGTCCACGAAGTCTCCGAACCTCCGTGTACCCTTCGGGATGCCGGCCTTGGTCGCCTGCGCGCTGAACTCCCGACGCCACTCTTGCATGTCATCCTGTGTGGGGTTGGTCTGGGCAAAAGCCCAGCCGCGCAAGGATTGCTGCAGGTATGGCTCCACCCGCTCGCCATCGATCACTGCAGCGACCAGCATGCGCTCCGGAGCGTTCGACATCGCGCGGTCGAACCCGCCTCCACCCATGGGCTTCATCGAACCCTCGAGGACCTTCGGGATGTCTCTCAGGAATGGAAACCAGTTGGTAATGACGAGGTAATCACCCGCGATCACGATCCCCGGCTTGGTGACGCGCGGGTCGTCCACAACTCCATGTGGCAAGATTGGCTTGTACAGGCTCACGTGTGCCTCTGTTCCATTGGCCCGTATGACGTCGTGCTCTTCCCTGTAGAGTTGCTTGATCAGCGACTCTCCCTGTCGCTTCTGGACATGGCGGTCGATAATCGAGAGGAGGTGCTTCAGACCGGTCTCGTCACGGATGGGAGCGATGAGGGCGTAGCCCGGTTCGGCAGCATCCTCGAGGACATCCCGCCCTTGCTTGAAGAACGCGACGGTGAGCTGCGACCGTGTCGTGTCCGTCAGCTTCCGCAAAAATCTGTCGTACCCACCGAGCCCTTCCACGTCCTTGAGTTCAGCCCTGAACAGTTTGCGGTCTTCGGCAGTGAACAGGCGTTGCAGCAAGAACCCGCAAATCTCCCCGAGCCGGGCCTCCAGCCGAACCGTGGCAAACACCGGCTCCGGGAGAAGATCCTTCAGGTCCTCATGCCCATCGCGCAACGCAGCGGCGGTGAAGGGGCGGAGGATCGGCTGGAGATCGCCGTTCTTCGCGGGCCCGGGCTTCCATGCGAGCATCGTGCCCGCATCGTGGGCTCGGTGCCCCACGTGGAGTTCGACGATCATGTCCTCGCCGCCAAACCGAGGGAGCAAGCACCTGGCGAGCTCGAGCGTGTCCAGACCCCAGAGTTCGAGCAGCCGCTCCTCGACCTCCACGTATCGGCCCATCCGTTCACGACGGAATAGGAGCCGCGCCTCATAGCCGCCTGAACGGTCGCGCAGATCCTGGTAGCGCGCCGCGGGACTCCGGGGGACGCCCTTCTGCTGGACGAAATTGAAGATCCGCGCCAGCTGGCGCTCATCGGTGCTGATGAGGACCGTGTCCGCGATCCGTGTAATCCACAATTGTTGGCGCGGATCTCCTGGCTTCTCGGCAGGCAACTCCATCATGACGAGGTCGCGCTTGTGCTCGATCCGGAGCCCCTGGGACTCGATGGAATCCCGCAGGAACCAGTCGCAAAGGGTCTCGTTCAGCAAGATGTTGACCCCGGCGATCGCCCGCCAATCCTCTGGTTGGACGACGAGCATGAAACGGATGTCCGTCGCCGGCCGGTCTTGCCTTCTGTGGAGAGCGGTCCCCCTTGTGCCTTGGTCGGGAACGGGCAGGTAGCCGCAGATCCACACGTGGGCACCGGAAATATCGCCCCACAGATCCAGCGGTTTGAAGAGGTTGGCTTCGTCCAACTTCCGCCACACGGTGTCCCAAACGCCCGCGGGGCCGGCGAGGGTCGGGTCCCGGTCCCAGTTCTCCGGGAAGTACATGTGGTCTTTGAGCGCCTGGGCGAAAGGCGCACCGCGCACCTTGCGAATGGACTCAGGAAAGTCCAGCACGAAGTCGGCCGAGTCCGGAATCAGCACCAGCGGTGAACCGATCTGCTCACCGAACGGGTTGTAGATGTAGGAGAAGAACAGGATCGACAGGACGCCGAGAAGGACACCGAGGGTGCTGAAGACAATGAGCCGCCGTAGCCGTCGCCGCGGCCTGACCTTTCCGTGGGTCGTCGATTTGCGCGTCACGTGCCTTTTCCGGTCGAACCTGCGTGCACCCGAGGCTCAGGGTAACGCGCTGGTCTACGCGGAGATAGTCGGGTAGCCTCCGCGCTCCGAAGGGACGCCTCGCTCCCTGGGCCCTCTTTCTCATACGGCGCAATGGAACAAAGACTCAGTCGCAAGGTCTCGGCAATCGAGAGTTCGATCACCCTGGAGGTGTCCGCCATCGCGGGACGCATGCGGGCGGAGGGGCACCATGTCATCGCATTCGGAGCCGGCGAGCCCGATCTCCCCACCCCCGACATCGTCCAGGACGCCGGCGTGCAGGCCATTCGTGAGGGTCGGGGCCGCTACACGCCGGCCGCAGGCATTCCGGCATTGCGGGAGGCTCTGTCGGAGCGCTTCCGGTCCGATGGCTTCCCCCTCCCGGCCGACCAGGTGATGGTCACCGCGGGCGCCAAGCCCGCCTTGTTCCTCGCCTTCTACGCGCTGCTCAACGAGGGCGACGAGTGCATCTTCCCGGCCCCGTACTGGAGCAGCTACACCGAGATGGTGAAGGCTGGTGGCGGCGTACCCGTGCCCCTCCCCACCGAGGCCAAGGACGACTTCCAGCCCGATGCGGACCGCCTGCGCGCCCTCGTGACCGACCGCACCCGGGTGCTGTTGCTCAACAGCCCGAACAACCCGACGGGAACGGTCTACTCGCGGGAGACACTCGAGGCCATCGTCGCGGTCGTCCGCGATCACGATCTCGTTGTCATCACGGACGACATCTACGAGCACCTCATCTATTCGGACGAGCCGTTCACCAACGTCCTCCACGTGGCCCCCGACCTCGTCGACCGGACCCTCGTCATCAACGGTCTCTCCAAATCTCACAGCATGACAGGGTGGCGCATGGGATTCGCCGGCGGGCCCAAGCCACTCATCCAGGCCATGTCGCGCACGCAGAGCCAGATTGCGGGCAGCCCCCCGTCGATCACCCAGCATGCCGCCCTCGTGGCCCTCGCAAACCCACCCGCACCCGACCGTCTCGAGAGCCTCGACAAGCGTCGTCGCCTCCTCATGGGCGAACTCGCGAAGATCGACGGGGTCACCTGTCCCGAGCCGCGCGGTGCGTTCTACGCCTTCCCCGACATCTCCGCTTACCTCGGCAAGAGCGGTGTTCCGGACGCCATCGCGTTCACCAAGATCCTCCTCGAGTCGAAACTCGTGGCGACAGTAGCGGGCGACGCGTTCGGCGCGCCCGGCCACATCCGCCTCACCTACTGCACCTCCGAGGACGACATCATCGAGGGTGCCCGACGGATCGGGGCGTTGCTCAGCGAGCTGGGCTGATCATCTTCGAGGGGCGCCCTGCTCGGCGATGGCGTCCATGACACGGGCGACGAAGGCCGGCCCCTCGTCCTTCGACAGGTCCCCCGGATCGATGGCGGCGCCGAAGCGCACGATGACGCGGTGGCGACGGGGCCAGCGACGGTGGCGCGGCAACACCTCGTGGGTACCCAGGATCGCCACGGGGATCACGGGGACGGAGCATCTGGAGAGGATCATGCCGACGCCCCCCATCCCTTCGTTGAGGCATCCATCCGCGGAGACCTTGCCCTCCGGGAAGATGACAATCGGCTGACCGGCACGGAGCGTCTTCAGGGCGCCCCTGATGGCGCCCGTGGGATTGCGGTTTTGCGGGACGGGGATCACGCCCCAGATCCTGAACACCCAGTGCATGATGGGGGCGTTGTAGATGCCCTCGGTCATCATAAAGGTCACGTGGGAGCGCAGCGCGGCCTGAAGCACCAGCGGGTCGAGGAACGACACGTGATTCGGTGCAATGATCGTCGGCCCCATGGAGTCCATCGTCGGCCGGTTCTCCACCTGCACGGAGAACCAGGGAGTCTTCGCGAAGCAAAACAGCCCGAGGAGAAACTCGCGCAACGCGTACAGCCCGAACGGCGACCGAGGCGTCGAGTTCATGCCCACTCCGTCACGAAAACCAAGTCAGTTGGAGAGGCCGAGTTTCTTGCGGGCAGCGCGGCCGCCGGGAGTGCTTCGGAAGTCGGTCGCGGCGCGGCGGAGGACCCGGGTGCCGTAGCGCTGCAGTCTCTTCCGCTCATCCCCCGCCACCTTACCGGCCTGCAGGTGAAACGCCTCACCGCCTCGGAACAGCGCCCAGCCCACCTTACGGGCCAGATCGCCGCGATCGATGAACAGCGCATAGGTGCGCGAGTAGGTCCGCATGGCCAGGCCGTACTTCTGCTGCGCGAACTGACAGTCACCAAGTCCGTTGGCTGCGCCAGCGATGACCTCCGGGTTCTTGATCTTCTTCGAGGCGAGGATGCGCTCGAAGGCCCGTTCGGCTTTGGGGATCTGGTTCAACTTGACGTAGGCCTGCCCCTTCTCCATCGCAATGAGGTTGAGCAGAATCTCCTCTCGAGTCTTGCGCTCGAGGGCGAGGAGCAACGTGAGTCCCTTGCTTGCATCGCCCGCCATGACCTCGACCCTCGCGAGGCCGAGGTCGATCTTGATCTGGTAGCTCTCGTCGAGCTTGCGGCGGATGCCGGCGACTCTCTCGAGTGCAGCCTTGGCCGCCTTCGGACCCGTACTCCCAGGCCGCATGTGGATCTTCGCCAACTCGATGTACGCTTCCGGTACGAAGCGATGCTTCGGATGCTCCTTGACGAGCGTCTCAAGGGCGGCGATCGCTTCCTTCAGGTAACCCGCCCGTGCGGCAGAGAGGCCCATGTAGTAGTTGGCGTACGCCGAAAGCCATGGGTAGTTGCCCGCCTTCTCGAGGGAGGCCTTGAGCTCCCGCGCGGCATCCAGATGCTCGCCGTCGCGATAGAGGTTCATCCCCTTCTTGTAGGCCTGGGGGGCGACCCTCCACTTGATCTCGATGATCATGTGGGCCCGCCAGGATTGGCTCCCTTGCCCCGATTTCTTCCCCTCGACCCCGTCGTATTCGTCCTTCGTAATCCGGATCCCGGCCTGCTCACGCACCTTCCCGGCGCGCTCCGACACGACCGTCGCCTCCTGGGCGAAGCTCGTTGCCGTCGCAACAACGAACACAACTGCTTTAATTACAAGGGCCTTGTGACCGGTAACCATGGCGGGTGCCTCCAGGTTCCACGGAACGTGGGAGGGGAAGTCTGCAAAGGGTGGGAACGGCTGTCAAGGCGCGCTGGTTCTCGGGGGGCCTCGGGGTGGGGCGCGGGGCCTGAGCCGAAAAATGAGATAGCGCCGGAGCACCTGAATGCTCCAGCGCTATCTACGAGCCCTAGTAACACCTTTTTTCCCACTCTGTCTTGGCGTGATCACCCCCGAAAACGGCGAAGAAAAAGAGAACTTTCTCGGTCTCGGGTGGACGGTGGCTGGCCTCGGCGCTGAGAGCGCCCGCCCCAATCCCCTGAACCCCAACGAGATGGCACAGAGGGGCGAGGAACCCTCCAGGACCGCGAGTCCTTCTGCGCCTCCGTGGAACCCATTAGCATCCGGGCATGGGAGTGACCGTCGCATTCACGGGCCAACAGGACGAGCCCTCCCTCCGCGAAGACGCGATCGC
>JABSRK010000219.1 GCA_013213915.1 Planctomycetota bacterium | reverse complement strand
GCCGAGCCCGCGATACCAGTCGGCGCCCTTGGAGACGATCGGCGGGACCGACGCCAGGGTCTCCACGTTGTTGACGACGGTTGGCAACTCCTCGTACCCGTGGGTGACGGGGAAAGGGGGTCGGTTGCGGGGGAACGGATGCTTGCCCTCCAGGCTGTTGAGCAGGGAGGTCTCTTCGCCGCAGATGTACGCCCCGCCGCCGCGCCGGACCCACAGATCGAAGCCGGTTTCACTTCCGAGCAGGCCCGCGCTTCGTGCCTCGTCGAGGGCCCGTTCGAGAATGCCCTCGGTCTCGGGATATTCGTAACGCAGGTAGATGAACCCCCGGGTGGCGCCCGTGGCGTGAGCCGCGATCGCCATCCCCTCGATGACCGCGTGCGGGTCCAGGTCCATCAGGGCGCGATCCTTGAAGCAGCCCGGCTCGCCCTCGTCAGCGTTGCAGACAATGGTCTTCGGATCGCCAGGGGCGTCCGCAACGGCGTCCCACTTGCGTCCCGTGGGGAACCCGGCGCCACCGCGCCCCGCGAGTCCGCTTTCACTGATGGTCTTGCGGACGTCAGTGGCATCGATCGTCCGTGCTTTGTCCAATCCGACGTAGCCGCCCGTGCGCCGGTAACCGTCGAGCGTCGCGCGACCGGGTTCCCGGATGGACGCGAATACACACTCTTCGAATCCGCCCGGGTTGGGCACGGGAACGGGGGAGTGCCACTGCTTCAGCGCGCCGTCGCGTGCGACCAGGGTCTCCCGTCCTTTGATCACGGGGACGGGGTCGTCGCAGCGACCGGAGCAGGCCATGGGGGTCGCGCCGTCGGCGCGCATGGAGTCGAGAAGCGCGTCGGCCCCCTTCAGCTTGCAGATCGGCCCCGTGCAAACCCGCGGTGCCCCTTGCCCAGGCGGGTGCTGCGCGAAGTGGTGGTAGAAGGTAACCGTGCCGTAGAGATCGGCGATGGGGATCCGCAGCCCCGTCGCGATCGCGCGAATCGCGTCCTCGGAGACCAATCCATCCCGGTCGTGGAACGCGTGCAGCACCGGCAGGAGCGGTGCCTCAGCGGTCTTCCAGCGAGCGAAGATCTCCGCGTCAGACGGGGACGGCATGTCCCTTGATTAGCTGTCACTTGCGGCTGCGTCAACCTCGCAGCTTCGCGGCAGGGAGCGTGCGGGCCTACGCGAACAGGTCGAACACCGTTCCGCGACGGTCGAGAGCGTCGAGGACGAGGTCCTCTGCGTCCGAGATCGCCTCGTCAAGCGTGCCCAGCAGCCCGCTGCCATTCGCTCCGTCGCTGTCGCGAACGAAGAAGTCGTGAAGTTGCGCTGCGTCCCCCGCGATGCCTTCACGCAACCCGGACCGGTCGAGATCGAGGATGCCGTCTTCCGTCGAGCCGGTCGAGAAGTCGAGGCCGAAGTCCACGCGGAGTGAACGCAGCCCTTTGTCATTGTCGCCGAAGACGTTGCCGGCGGCGGCGTTGATTGATCGAGCCAGCATCGCGCGCGCCCGTGCGCTGGTTCCGGACATCACGCCCGAGGTCGGCTTCCTGAACACATGGTTCAAGGAGATCTCGAAATTGCGCAGCCCGTTCTGGACCTCCAACGAACTTAATCGGCGTCGCAGGGCGCCATCTTGGGGGCCGCCGCCGTGAGCACCGTCTGCGATCCCCAGGGTGTTTAAAAACTCCGTGCCGTTGTCGGCGATGGTGACGCCACCACTGCCGTGAATGCTGACGCGACCGTCTGAGTCGATGGACGCGGTCGCTCCGACCTGGGCCAGATTGATCCGGTCGACGATGTCTCACAGGGAGTCCATGGCCGGATCGATGGCGATGGCCACTCCGTTGATGGTGAACGTACCGGCGTTGATTGCGGAGAGCGCGCTGACGCCGGTCATGGCCACGGAAGTTTCGTCGTCCGTGCCCGGTTCGAGGGCTGCGTTCGCGAGCTTGGTGGCTGCGAGAAATCCGGACGTGTCCCCCGAGAGGTTGATCTGGCCCGCGGCGCCGGGCGTGTCCTGGGTGAGGCGGATGCGTTCGTTCGCCTCCAGCGTCGCTGTGACGCCGGCGCCGGCGGCGTTGATGGAGTCGATGACGTCCTGGATCGAGCCATGGCTCTGTACGAGGACGACCTGGCCATTTACCAGGAATTGTCCTGCGCTGACGTTCAATCCGGGCTCGAAGTTTGGCGCCGCCTGTCCCGCCCCGTTGAACGGGTTGGTCACGTTGACCGAGAGGGCCGTCGGAGGATGCACGCCGAGTTGGAAGGAGTCGTCGGTCTTGATGCTGCCCGCGCTGAGAGCGAGGGTCAGGCCGTTCGACAGCGTGATCGGTGTGCCCGCGGGCGTGCTGGCTGCGATGGTCACGTGTTCAATCAGCTGATTCTGGCCATCGTAGACGTCGAACTCCAGGGCTTGCGAGTTTCCGACCGTCGCGCCGCTGGTGACCAGGAATGTGAGAGTGTCGGAGGTGCTCCCGTTGTAGGCGCCGCCGATGGTCGGCGTCGAAGTGGACAGGGCGCTGAATTGTGGGTTGGCTGTCGTAAAGGTGGTGACGAGCCCGTTCATCTCATCAGTGGATTCGAGGCGGGCCGCTGATGTGCTCGTTTCGAGGCCCAGATCGGCGCCACCGACCACGGCGCTCTTGCTCCCGCTGAGCCCTTTCCCCAGGACGTTCTCAAGGGTCGAGAGGCGTCGACGCAATCCGCGGAGATCCCGCAGCAAGGAGCGCAGGGCCTCCTTCGGGTCCTTGGCCGGTGCGGTGGCCGTCGCCGGTTGAAACCGCCCTATGTTCATCCGGCCCAGGGAGGCCACTGATCCCACTCCGAATACCTGCATGGTCGCGCCTGTCTGTATGCGCCGACTTGTCCGACATCCCCGGACTCGGTGCATACATTCCATTCATCGGAGCGACGGAACCCGGAAGTAAACATGCGTGCAGGCGCTGCGATGGGGTTGTTTATGCGGGCACCTGGCTGGGGCGCATTTTGGGGCTCGGGGACCTGGCTCTCGTGGGCGAATTACGGGATATCACGGCAGGTCGCCAGCGAGGATGGTGGCGAATGTTTCGGGGTCGATGTTGGCGCCGGAGAGGACACAGGCGACGTGCCCACCACCGATGCGACCGGAAACCGCTCCCGCGACCGACGCTGCACCGGCCCCCTCGGCGACCAGGTGCGCCCGTTCGGCGAGGAGGCGGATGGCGTCGGCGATCTCTCTCAGGGTGACGACCACGGTTCCGTCGATGACCGCTCGGGCAAGGGGCCACATCTCCGCCAGGACGCTCTTTCCGCCGATCCCGTCCACGAAGCTCGCCTGGTGATCCACCGCGACCGGCCGGTCCGCGGCCAGGGACGCGGTCAAGGGGGCGGCGGTTTCGACCTCGCACGCGAGCACCTTGACGCCGGGGCGTATGGCCTTGGCAGCGCACGCGACGCCGGTGGCCAGTCCGCCGCCTCCGTACGGGACGAGGATGGTGTCGACCGCCGGCAGGTCTTCGAGGATCTCGAGCCCGACGGTCGCGTTACCTGCGATGACCGAGCGCTCGCTCACCGGATGCACGAAGAACCCGGGGACGTCTTCGTGCCCGCCTTCCACCAGGGTTCGCCACCAGCGGTCGTAGGGGACGGGGATCGACTCAGCGCCCAGTCGGGCGATGGCGTCGATCTTGGTACGCGGAGCGCGCTCGGGAACGATCACGCGGCAGGGGATGCCCATCCGTCGCGCCCACCACGCCACGCCCTGTGCCATGTTTCCCGCCGACGCGGTGACGACGCCGTCGCGTAACCCATCGGGGTCAGCGAGCATGAGCGCGTTACCCGCCCCGCGCAGCTTGAACGATCCGATGGGCTGCAGCGATTCCGGCTTGATCCAGAGTTCGATGGGGCCGTATCCCTCGATCCGCATGAGCGGCGTGTGCACGACGTGGCCGCGCAGACGATCCGCCGCTGCCTTGATCTCAGCGAGGGTGATCGGTTCCATCGAAGCCGTCCTTGATGCCACCGATCTCGACTTCGGTTCCGCGTCCGAGCTCCCGGGCCCGATCGACCAGGTACGCTGCGGTGGAGAGGTCCTCGACAGCAAGGCCGAGGGATTTGAACAGGGTGATCTCGTCGTCACTCCGGCGGCCCTCGCACCGCCCAAGCAGCAGCTCGCCGATCTCCCCGATGATGTGGCTTTCGGTGATGGCGCCCTCTGCGAGGGGGATGAGGTAGTCGCCCGCCTCGTTGACGGCGGACTCGCGTCGGTCGATGAACAGGCGGGACATGACGACGGTGTCGGTGTCGAGCTCCCGGGCGTTCTTCACGCTCGATCCGGCGGCGTTGATGTGTGCGCCCGGGGAGAGCCACTCGCCCCGCACCACGGGGTCGGATGACGACGTCGTCGTGCACACAAGGTCGGCGCCCTCGACCGCGGCCCGCGCCGATGGGGAGACCTGGACGTCGATGCCATGGCGTGCCGATTCGCGGCTGGCGAACGCGGCGCAACGCTCTTCGTTGGGACTCCAGACACGCACCCGTCGCAGCGATCGCGCCACGGCCATGGCAGCGAGATGGGACGTCGCCTGGACCCCTGACCCGATGATCGCTACGTCACCGGCGTCTTCCCTGGCGAGCAATCGCGTCGCCACCCCGCTCGCGGCGCCCGTGCGGATCTTGGTGATGGTGGCTGCGTCGAGGATCGCGCGGGGCGCTCCGTTCGTGGTATCGAACAGGACCACCAGGCCCTGGTGGGAGTCGTACTTGGTGCCGTGGTTCGATGGGAACACAGCGACGACCTTGAGACCGAGAGACGCCGGCGATTCCATCGACCCGGGCATGAGTCCGAGGACGCCTTCGCCCGGAAGCGGCATGCCCATGCGTAGAGGGTTGGTTGCCTGGTCCTCCGCCAGCGTGCGCAGCGCGTCCGCGACGACGTCCATGCACGCGTCCATGGGCAGGAGTTCTTCGATCTCGTGCTGGTTTAGGATGAGCGCCGACATGGGGGCGATCATGCCAGACATCGAGAGACCGCGTAAGGACGAGGTCGTGGCGGCAGCTGAGTTGTTGCGGGACGTCGTCGTTCGAACACCGCTCCTTGCGGTCCCCGGAGTGGACGACGTCTGGATCAAGCCCGAGATCCTCCAGCCCGCCGGGTCCTTCAAGGTCCGGGGTGTGTTTCATCGCGTCGCCAGGATGTCGGCGGATTCTCGTGGGCGCGGGATCAGCACCGTATCAGCGGGGAACACCGCCAAGGCGCTGGCGTGGGCGGGCCGGTACTTTGGCGTCTCGGCGCGCAGCCTGATGCCCGACTCCGCGCCGCGGACAAAGATCGAGGCCGTGGAGGCGCTCGGGGGGACGCCGGTGCTGGTCCCCGTCGAGGAAGTGTTCGCGTTCCTGAAAGAGCATCGTTGGGAGCAGGAGCCGTACGCCTTCGTGCACCCGTGGACGGACCGGGATGTCATGATCGGGCACGGTACGCTCGGTCTCGAGATCGTCGAGGCCCTGCCCGAGGTGGATACGGTGTTCGTGCCGGTGGGCGGAGGGGGTCTGCTGGGCGGTGTGGGGAGCGCGCTCAAGGCCACGCGCCCCGAGGTGCGTCTAGTCGCTGTGGAGCCAGCCGGGTGTCCGTCCTTGCACGCTGCGATAGGTGCTGGGAAACCGGTCGAGGTTGCGTGCGACACGATCTGCGATGGCGTCGCCGTTCCCTACATCACGTCCGAAGTGTTTCCGCTCCTGTCGGATCTGGCTGACGAGTCAGTGCTGGTCAGCGAGGACGACGTACGAGCTGCAATTCGGATCCTTGCGACGACCTGCGGCATGGTCGCCGAAGGGTCCGGAGCGCTCGCACTGGCAGCCGCCATGGCCATGCCCGCTGAGCGGCGCGGCTGCTGTGTGTGCATCGTCACGGGAGGGTCGATCGACCTGGCGAAGCTCGCTTCGATCCTACAGCCCTAGCTGGAGGGTCAGAGCTCCGTAGGCTGCGCCCGCGACGATCAGGTAGTCCTGGCCGAGAAAGTCACAGAACGAGCCGTCCTTGCGCTGTGTCTTCACGACGTGAGGACGCAGACGGGCGTGCCAACTCTCTCGTTGCTGATCGGGGAGCAACTGGATCGCCTCGGCCGCGTAGTAGTGCCCGAAGAAGTAGAAGTAGCCTGCGTTCGCGTAGTACGCCTCGTGGGGGATCGGACGCATGCGCGCGATGTCCAAGAAGCGGTGGTGTTTCATGAACTGGGCGAGACCGTCGGTGATGTGTTCGTCGGTGGTTTTTTTGTCGCCGCACACGCGGAGCGCCCAGTTACACACCTGGATGCGCCCGAGGCTGCCTTTGATCTTGTTGATGTGGTCTCCCACGGGCGCGCGTGGGATGGGGTTGAGGTCGTATTCGTATGCCCCATTGGGCAGGCGGCACCTCTTGACGTAGGCGAGCGCCCGTTCGATGACACG
>JABSRK010000218.1 GCA_013213915.1 Planctomycetota bacterium | reverse complement strand
GGGCGCCCAGAGGGTGAAGGAGGGCGCGAGCAAGACGTCGGACGTTGCCGGTGACGGCACGACGACGGCGACCGTGCTCGCCGAGTCCATCTTCGAAGAGGGCCTCAAGAACGTCATCGCCGGCGCCTCCCCCATCGGGCTGAAGCGCGGCATCGACAAGGCTGTCGAGCAAGTCGTGAAGAAGCTCAGCAGCATGGCGCGGCCGATCGAAGGCAAGAAGGACATCGCTCAGGTCGGATGCATCGCCGGCAACAACGACGCGGAGATCGGAGACCAGATCGCTGAGGCGATGGAGAAGGTCGGCAAAGACGGCGTGATCACCGTCGAAGAAGGCAAGTCGCTCGGGACCACGGTCGAGTGGGTAGAAGGCATGCAGTTCGACAAGGGCTATCTCTCGCCGTACTTCGTGACCAACCCGCAAGACATGACCTGCCTCCTCGAGAAGCCGTACATCCTCGTCCACGAGAAGAAGATCGGCTCGATCAAGGACCTGATCCCCGTCCTCGAGAAGATCGCGCAAAGCGGCCGTCCGCTGCTCATCGTCGCTGAGGACATCGAGGGCGAGGCCCTCGCGACCCTCGTGCTCAACAAGATCCGCGGCGGCCTGAACTGCTGCGCCGTCAAGGCGCCGGGCTTCGGCGATCGCCGCAAGGCCATGCTCGAAGATCTCGCGATCCTCACGGGCGGCACCGCGGTGATGGAGAACCTCGGCATCACGCTCGAATCCCTGACCCTCAAAGACCTCGGGGGTTGCGACAAGGTCGAGATCACCAAAGACAACACGACGATCATCAGCGGCGAGGGCAAGAAGAGCGACATCCAGGGTCGCATCGCCCAGATCCGCAGCGAGATCGAGAACACTACCTCCGACTACGATCGCGAGAAGTTGCAGGAGCGCCTGGCCAAGCTGTCGGGCGGCGTCGCGCAGATCAACGTCGGCGCGGCCACCGAGGTCGAGATGAAGGAGAAGAAGGCCCGCGTCGAAGATGCACTGCACGCCACGCGCGCGGCGGTCGAAGAGGGCGTCCTGCCCGGCGGCGGTGTCGCCGTGCTCCGTTGCGGTCACGCAGTGGACACCACGGGCGCCGACGACGACGAGGCCGTGGGCATGAGCATCATCAAGCGCGCGGTGTCCGCGCCGCTGCGCCAGATCGCCGAAAACGCTGGCTTTGAAGGCTCCGTGGTCGTCCAGGAGGTCCTTCACGCCAAGAGCGAAAGCCACGGCTTCAACGCGGCCACGGGCAAGCACGAGGACCTCATGAAGGCCGGCGTCATCGACCCGACGAAGGTCGTCCGCACGGCGCTCCAGAACGCGGCCTCGGTCGCAGCGCTCCTTCTGACCACCGAAGCCCTCATCTCCGAGATCCCCGAGAAGAAGCCCGCCGGCGGCGGCGGCGAGATGGACGGAATGGGCGGTGGCATGGGTGGCATGGGCGGCATGGGCGGCATGGGCGGCATGGGCGGCGGCATGGGCTTCTGACCGCCGGCCCTCAGAACCCGACCTGACCCACGAGCGGGCCCCCTTCGTCACCATGGGGGCCCGTTCTGCGTGAGTGGCCAGCCAAATCGGCCGGCGTTGCGGTTCGGAACACGGGCAGACCTGCAGAAATGGCGCTGAAGCAGCCCAAAAACGAACAAACCACGAACACCTACTGGGGAGCGAACGGTTGACGGTCGTCTCCGCATTTCGGAACATCTCCCGCTTGTCTCCCGACCTTCAAACGGGATCGGTGCCCATGATCCCAGCCCCCGAGAGTGCCCCTGGATGCGGCGTCCGTTCATTGCCGGAAATTGGAAGATGAACCTCGCGGCGAGGGATGCGGTCCGCCTCGCGCAAGAAATCCGCGAGCGCATCGGGAGCGTTCCGGATCGGGACGTCGCCGTCTGCCCTACTTTCGTCAGCGTCTCCGCTGTCGCCGCGGCCCTCGAGGACTCCCCCATTGGCGTCGGCGGTCAGGATTGCAGCCAGTGGGACGACGGCGCGTACACGGGTGACATCAGCGCCTCGATCCTGCGATCGGCCAGCGCCAAGTTCGTCATCCTCGGCCACTCCGAGCGCCGCCACGTCATGGGTGAGACAGACGAGGTCGTGCGGGCCAAGATGGGCAAGGCTCGGGAGGCCGGACTCAAGCCGATCCTGTGCGTCGGCGAGACGCTCGAAGAGCGGAAGTCCGGCAACACGCTCGCTGTCGTGGAGCGCCAGCTTCGCAAGGGACTTGAAGGCCTGACGAGCGAAGACCTCGCGGAGACGACCGTCGCATACGAACCCGTGTGGGCGATCGGTACGGGAGAGGTCGCGACGCCGGAGCAGGCGCAAGAGGTACACGCGGCGATCCGTGGCTGGCTCAAGGATCTGGGCGGCCCGGTCGGCGAAGATATACGCATTCAGTACGGCGGAAGCGTCAAGCCTGACAACGTGGGTGGCTTGGCGGCCATGCCGGACATCGACGGCGCCCTCGTGGGCGGCGCCGCGTTGAAAGCAGATTCGTTCAGTGCGATCGTTGGGTTCGGCACAGCCTGACCCGGTCCCGTTCGGGAGAGACCGATGGAAATCCTCAAGACGATCCTCTACATGCTGTTCGCCCTCAACGCGATCTTCCTCGTCGGCATCGTGCTGATGCAGGAAGGCAAGGGTGGCGGCCTCGGGAACGCGTTCGGCGGCGCTGGTGGCGAGGCGTTCGGCCACGGAGTGGGCAGCATCAACCGCTTCACCGCCTACGTCGCTGGCAGCCTCATGGTCATCGCCCTCGCCCTGGCGCTGATCCTGAAGTCCGAGATGGCCCAGTAGCGCTGCGAACGCAGACCCGGAGGCGCGGCGTTGATCTTCAGCATGACTGGTTTCGGAGCCGCGACGCGCGAGGATGGCGCGCGCCGCGTGACGGTCGAGGTGCGCACCCTCAACCACAGATACCTGAAGGTCGGGATCAAGCTGCCCCGCGCCCTCGCCTCACTGGAATCTGAGGTCGAGCCGATCGTGAAACGGCACGTGCGCCGCGGATCGGTGAGCGTCACATGCCGCTACAAGGACGACCACACGACCCCTGCCTTTCGCTTGGATCTCGCCGCGGCCCAGAGCTACCGACTCCAGATCCTGGAACTCTGGAAATCCCTCGGCCTCTACGAACCCAGCGGACACGATCGCATCGAACCCCTGCTGTCCTTGCCGGGCGTCATCCGCCCGGAGGAGGACGACGATGCGACGCTCGGCGACGAGATCCAGTCCCTCGTACTCGGCACCTTGGAAGAAGCGCTCGGCGTCATGGTCGTGGCCCGCCAGCAGGAAGGTGACGAACTCGCGCGTGTTCTCCTCGAACACGGTGACACCCTCGAGGGTTTCGTGGATACGGTCGCGAAACGAGCGCCCGAGATCCCGAAGCTCCATCGGGATCGCCTGCTGCAGCGCACCCGGGCGCTGCTACAGGAGTTAAAAGCCGAGAACGACGTGACCGAATCGGACTTGCACCGCGAGCTCTGCCTGCTGGCGGACAAGGCGGACGTGGCCGAGGAGATCAACCGCCTCAAGACGCACCTCCAGCGCTATCGCGCCATCCTCAAGGAGGGCGGAGAGGCCGGACGCAAACTCGACTTCCTGTCGCAGGAGATGTTGCGGGAAGCCAACACCATCGGCAGCAAGGCCAACGACTCCGACATCGCCCACGCCGTCGTGGAGATGAAGGTTGAGATCGAGCGCATGAAGGAGCAGGTACAGAACCTTGAGTGACGCGCGCGCCGTGGTGATCTCGGGGCCGAGTGGAGTCGGCAAGTCGACGTTGATCGACGCCCTCCTCCGCACGCCAGGGGTACGCCTGGCGGTGTCCACCACGACGCGGGAACCGCGTGGTGGGGAAGTCGACGGCGTCGACTATCACTTCGTGCCGCGCGAGACTTTCGAGGCGATGCGCAATAACGGCGAGTTGATCGAGTGGGCCGAGGTCCACGGGCACCTCTATGGAACGCCCAAGAACGAACTCGGGGGGGGCGCCGCAGACGTCGTCATCCTGGACATCGACGTCCAGGGGTGGCGTAGCGTCAAGGCCCTCGGGATCGACGCGCTCGGCGTCTTCATCGCGCCGCCGTCCGTCGAGGAGTTGGAGCGACGCTTGCGCGAGCGGAGCAGCGAGACCGAGCAGTCGATCGAGATCCGGTTGAAGGGTGCGGCCAGTGAACTGGCCGCCCAGAAAGAATACGACCACGTCGTCGTCAATGATGATGTGGGACAATCCAGCAAGGAGCTTTGTGGCCTCGTGCTCCGTACACCCCAGGGGAACGGAGCCTGAGCCACAAACGAACGGACCCACAAGGCATCACATGATCGATCAGTCCAAATTCGAGACCCTCTACAGCAAGTGCGGCGGCGTGTTCAAGACGACCGTCCTCATGCAAAAGCGCATGCGCGAGCTCAACCGCGGTGCGCGCAAGCTCGTGGACGACAAAGCGAAGAACCCCATCGAGGTGGTGATGCGCGAAATCCACGAAGGCAAGATCGAGTTGATCCCGGACAACGAGAAGAACCGGGAGATCATCCGCGCCGAGGTCGAGCGCATGACCATGGGCCGGCCGGCCCAGGTCGAGGTGCAAGAAGCCACGAGCGAGGACGAGCTCGAGCGACGGATCCTGTCCGCGCTTTCCAAGGACGACTGAACAGGCACCATGGCTCACGTCGTCCTTGGCGTCTCCGCCTCGGTGGCTCTCCACCGAGGCCTCGACGTCGCGAGCGAGCTGAAGAAGGGCGGTCACGACGTGACCGCCCTGATGACGCCCTCGGCGACGAAGCTCATCGCACCGCTGCAATTTCAAGCCATCACAGGCCGACGGGTCTTCCACGACCTGTTTCAAGGCGCCGACGACGACGCCTACGACCACTTGAACCCTGCACGCGACGGCGACCTGCTCATTTGCGCGCCGGCCACCGCCGACCTGATCGGCCGCCTCGCCCACGGCCTCGCCGACGACATGGTCACGACCACCGCCGTCGCCTTTTCGGCGGACAAGCCTCGCCTCATGGCCCCGGCCATGAACTGGCGCATGTGGGCGAATCCCTTTGTGCAACGCAACATTGCGACCCTGTGCGAGGCCGGGTGGGAGATCGTCGGCCCGGCGGAAGGGGACCTCGCCTGCGGCGAGCAGGGCCCGGGCCGCCTCGCGCCGATCGACGAGATCGTGCGCGCCATCACCAGCGCGCTCTGACCACGGCACCCCCGGACCATCTCTGCCCGTTCCTGTCGTCCCGCGTAGGATGCAGTCATGCGGTTCCTCGTCTCAGGCGGCCCGACCCACGAGTACTTGGACGACGTCCGGTACCTGGGAAACCCGAGCACCGGTGCGATCGGGATCGCGGTAGCGGAGACGGCCATCGCGCGGGGTCACGAGGTCACGCTGGTGCTTGGGCCCACCCACCTGCCCGATCCGAACGGCGTCACAGTCGTCCGGGTGACTTCCGCCCTCGAGATGCACGCCGCCATGACGGAGGCCTGCGCGTCTGCCGACGCCGTGGTCATGACCGCCGCCGTGTCCGACTACCGGCCCAGGTCCCGGGTCGAGGGGAAGATCAAGAAAGGCACCGATCATCTGGTGTTGGAATTGGCCAAAAACCCCGACATCTTGGGTGATTTAGGTAGGATACGCGGGTCTCGAGTTCTCCTTGGATTCGCGCTGGAGGCCGCGCCGCCGGACGAGGCTCGGGACCACGCTCGGGACAAGCTCGCTGCCAAGAACCTGGACGCAATCGTCCTCAATCGGCGGGGCTCGTTCGGGGGGGCGGGGATGGAGGACGTCAGCGTCCTCGAGGCGGACGGAAGCACCACCAGGCTCGGTGCGCCGGACAAGGTATCCCTGGCGGGGTGGTTGGTCGCGTTCTGCGAGGAGAGGGACACTCATGGGGCGGGGGGAGCACGGGAATCGTGACGTACCGACGGTGCTCGTGGAACGTCTGCCCCACGCTGAAGGCCTCCCGCTGCCCGACTACGCGACGCCCGGCTCGGCCGGCGCCGACCTGTGCGCTGCCATCGACGAGCCCGTGGGCGTGCACATGGGGGCCGTCTCCCTCATTCCCACCGGCCTGAAACTCGCCATCCCCGAGGGCTACGAGGTGCAGGTGCGCCCCCGTTCCGGGCTGGCATTGAAGGCGGGCCTGACACTCGTCAACGCCCCTGGGACCATCGACAGCGACTACCGGGGCGAGGTCTCCGTGATCGTGACCTGCGTCACGGAAGAACCCTGCATCATCAACCGCGGCGACCGCATCGCCCAGATGATCGTGGCGCCGGTCAGCCAGGCCCGCTGGGTCGCAGTCCCGACCCTGCCCGAAACCGAACGCGGAGCCGGTGGGTTCGGCCACACCGGGGTCCACCTGGAGGCCCGGACCCGATGAACTTCATGAGACGCATGGCCGCATGGGGGCTGCTGCTCGCCGCGGTCTGGCTCGCGCTCTCGTTCGCAACCTACGATCCCATTGATGACAGTGGTCGGTCCGTCGGCAACCTCGGCGGTCCAGTGGGGCTCTTCTTCGCCGAGACCCTCGTCGG
>JABSRK010000217.1 GCA_013213915.1 Planctomycetota bacterium | reverse complement strand
GAGATCAACGGCTGCGTTCGCCAAGGATGGAACGGAGATCCGGAGTGGTGGCAAGCGATGCGGCGGAGTGATGGCGAGATGGTCCGGGCCCATGAGCCGGAGGCCATCCGCCGCGGAAACTGCTCGCGCTGGCGGCGCAACCGCCTTGACACCGGTCGTTCGAGTGCCCAGCGGGAGGGAGAGGATCACGCGACGGGCCTCGACATCGGAGCGCACGTGAGAGCCGAAATCGCGCCACGCTGCCTCCAATCTCCCGTGGATTTCGAGGTCGTTGCGAAGAGCCCTGACCTCTTTCCCAAATTCCCTCCAGAAGCGTCGCGCGGCCCAGCCCTTGCCCCCCCGGCGCAGCGCCCGATCGGCCGTGTCGAGCGCAGCACGCGCTCCTTCCAAGTCGCCCGAGGCGATGCAACCGCGGGCTTCCACCAGTCGTCCGTAAGCCTCTCGATCCGCCGCCACATCGAATGTGTCGAGCCGCCGCTCCACCGCCTCGCGGGAGAAGCGCAAGAGGGTTTCGCGGGTCAGCTCGCTTTCCTGCAGCGCCGTCGAGAGTTCGAGCGCGAGGTCGTCGTCGCCATCCATGTACGCCAACCACGCCCCGAACGCGGCATCGGCATCCAGGCCCGCAGCTTTGGCCAACTCCAGCAGACATGGTGCCAGCAGGTCGTCCACGTCGTAGGTGCGGGGTTGCCCCACCGCGTCCCTGGCGAGAAGAACGCGTCCGTTCCGTCCCAGGAGGCGCCGCGACCGAACGTACCCATGGTGACGGCGGCGCGGTCGAAACTTCGTCCCCGCGCCGGCGACGAGCGCTCCGACCGAACCGAGGACATGGTCTCGCAGGTTGACCGCACCCTCCAGGCAGACGACCAGCCGCATCGCCACTGCCAGTTCGACGTTCATCCCGACTATCTCGTCCGGGTCCCTGTATCGGTCGATGGCGCCCCGCATAGACTCGATCCGGAGCCGCTGCTCGCCCGTCGCGAGCCCCGCGACACCATGCCTGCGGGCGAGTTCGGGGATCGCCCGCGCCGCCCGGATCTCCTGATCCTGCTGCATGGATATCATGCGCAGCAGGCCTTCCACCTCCGATTGCCCGGTCGGAATGAGGTCTCCAACTCGCGTCCGCGCTCGCTCCAGGATGCGGCGGGCGCTCTCGAGTCGCAACGCCTCGATCTGTCTCTCCACGTCGGCAACGGCGCTCTCCCACTCTCGCTGCGGGTGCGCCGAAAGGGCTGCGCGAACCCGACCTCGCGTCGTCAGGATCAAAGCCCGTTGCTCCGCAGTCAGCAGCGACACTGGGCCATGCTCCACCTCGATAGCGTCGAGCGCGAAAATCGCCACCGAGTCGGCCAGCAGGCTCGTTCGGTTGTCGGCCAACCAGGTGTCCATCGCATCGACAATTTCGGCGGCCACCATCGCTCGGTGGGCATTCAGGCGCCGCTCAACCCGCGCGCTGGCCTGCCTGCAGAGCCCCCGAACGCGGGAGGCGTAATCACCACGGGTGACGGAAAACGCCTCGGCATATACGCCGAGTTCCAACGATTCCGGATCGAGATGCACGGGCGCCCCGGCCGACAACGATGCCACCGCGCCCTCCTCGGCACGGCCAATCGCCTCCTCCACGGCACCGAAATACGCGATTTCCAGGTGGGCGACGACCTCTCGCGCCCTCACGTCATCATCGGGGAGGCGATCGCTCTGCTGCAGCGCTCGAAAAAGCCGGTCCCCGATGTTTTGTCGCGTGTCCCTGGTGATGCGGTCCAGTTCGGCATGCGCTCGGGCTGCGGCATCCACCGCGCTCCCCGGTTGCACGGAGCTCTCGTCGCGATGCGCCCGGTCGCCGTTTAGTGCGGCGACCAGCCCCCACCCACTCACCCCGACCACGACCGCGCCGGCGACCATCAGGGATCGACGCCACCGCCCCCGCGGCCTCGCCCTCGGGCGCCTCCCCTCGCGCAACGCACGAACGTCGGCGAGGGCCTCGGTGGCCGATTGGTACCGGTGCTCCGTACGCTTTTCGAGCATACGTTGCATCACGAGGTCGACTGCTTGCGGCAGCCCATCTACGTGAGCCGATGGCCTCACGGGATCGCCGTGCAGCACATTACTGAGGACCTCGCCGACGGTCTCGCCGTCGAACGGAGGGACGCCGCACAACGCCCGGTATAGCGTCGCCCCGAGACTGAAGATGTCGGAACGACCATCCACCTTGGTGGGCTCCCGTGCCTGCTCGGGGGCCATGTACTGGGGCGTACCGACCGCGCCCTCACCGGTGAGCGTGGGGTCTGCCTGACGCCGCGCCAGCCCCAGGTCAAGGATTCGAGGGACGCCGTCGATGTCGATGAGGATGTTCGCGGGCTTGATGTCCCGGTGTGTCACGCCACGTCGATGGGCGTGATCGAGGGCTTCCAGGAGCGCCTCGGCCAGGCCCAGGACTTCGCCGAGCGGCATGTGCTCTTCGCGATCGAGGAGTTCCTGCAAGCTCTCGCCGTCGACCAGGTCCATGGCGAACCAACAGGAGCCATCGCCTTCACCTGCATCGATCCCACGCACGATCCCCGAGTGATCGAGGGCGCCCGAGAGGCGAGCCTCGCGGAACAGCCGCACGGCGCGCCTTCGCCCTTTTTCCCCAAGCGTCGTGATGATCTTGAGCGCCACCTCCCGGTCGAGGGTGACCTGGCAGGCGCGGAACACACGACTCGTCGCACCGCGGCCGATTTCCTCCAGGATCTCGAATCCGGGGATGTTCGGCAGGAGTTCGCTCGGCAGTTCCGTCATCCCACCTACTCGATCTTCTTCATCCCCTTCTTCGCCCACGCTCGCCATTCGGTGTCGAGTTCATCGAAGGTCCAGTCGAACCCGTCCTTGAGGGCGCGCTCCTGGGCCTTCTGCTTTTCGGGCCTGAAATCGGGACGTGGGGCTCCCTTTTGCGGCCAGTAGGCCTTCATCTGGCGCATGAAGCGCGTGAACTTCTTCTTGTCCCGCTGGACCATGAAGTCGATCACGGACCAGCTCTTCCCCGCTTCGGCGGCACCGATCTGGTTGTGACGGAGCCGCAAGATGGTCTTCATCTGCTTGTCGCTCCGTTTTCGCACCATCTTCCTGACGGTCTCCTTCCACTTCCCCCACGCGATGTCGAACAGCTTCTCGGCCGACCCCGACGCGTCACCATAGGCACCGCCGAAGCAAAAGCACCGGGTGCGGTTGAATGTCTTCGCCTCGAGGTACAGGCCCATGCCTTCCTCGAGCCACGGCGGCACGAAATACTGATTCCAGCTGAATCGCCACACACAGAGATGCCCCACCTCGTGGGCCGCGACGTACGGAAGCGTCTTCACATCGAGTGGTCTGGAGTGCATGAAGAACGCGACTCGTTTGTTCTGATTGGGGAAGTAGTTGTTCGGAATCGCCGCCTGCTGGAAACCGGGATACGGGTCATGCTTGCGGCCGTACCACCGGATCAGCTTACGATACTCCCCCTTGCTCTTGCCGATCAGCACGAGGCACTTCTTGCGCCCCCACATCTCCCGCCACGACTCGGTGCCGCTGATGTCCTTCCAGATGGAGAACGCCTTCTCCGCCGCCCTCACACACGGCCTGGTCTGTGCTGCGTTCAGCCCCGACGCCCACACGAAATTCTCGCTCTCGTGGAACCAGAGCCTGAGCTTGGTCGAGGCTCTGATCTCTTCGAACTCGGCCTTGTAGTCCTGGGCGGGCGTCACCACAAGAGTGAGGGCCACGATGGCGATCACGCGAATCTTGAGCATGGTCTTTCTGCACCGGCGCGACCGGTGGTCCTTCCTCTTCGCTCCCACTGAGCGGCGGTGTCATTCCGCCTGAATGTCGTACTTGTCCAGCTTACGCTGCAACGTGAACCGCGTAATGCCCAGCAGTTCGGCCGCCCGGGTCTTGTTGCCCTGGCTTTTGCCCAGCGCCTTTCGGATCTCGCGTGTCTCCACCGACTCCACCAAACGGCTGAGATTTTCGAAATCCGAGTCCTTTCCGACGAGCATGTCTCCCGCCTCGAGGATGTGCTTGGAAATCGAGGATCGATCAACCACCGGCCCCGCCAGAACCGACAGCCGCTTGATCTCGTTTTCGAGTTCACGAACATTCCCGGGCCACGCGTAGGAACACAGAACATCCATCGCATCCGGCGTCACCGTCGGGACACCACGTTCGGCCATGCATGCCTGAAAGAAGTGGCTGATCAGGTCCGGGACATCGTCTCTTCGTTCCCGCAGGGGCGGCACGACAACGGGGAGGACTCGCAATCGATAATAGAGGTCCTCCCGGAACTCGCCACTCCGGATCATGGACGCCAGATCACGGTTGCTGGCCGCGACCACGCGGACGTCCACCTGGATCGGATCCTTGCCGCCAACGGGGCGGACCTCGTTCTCCTGCAAAACGCGAAGCAACCGGCTTTGCATTGCCGCGCTCATTTCGCTGACCTCGTCAAGGAGCAACGTGCCCCGATGGGCGACCTCGAACAGCCCGCGCTTCTTGCTGTCGGCACCAGTGAACGCGCCACGCACATGGCCGAACAGTTCGCTCTCTAAGAGGGTCTCGGGAATCGCCGCGCAGTTAATCGAGACGAACGGCCCCCGCGCGCGGCCAGAGTTGGCATGGATGTATCGCGCGACGAGCTCTTTGCCCGTGCCGGACTCGCCGTGCACGAGGACTGAGAAATCTGTGACCGCGACCTTCTGCAGCAAGTGGCGCAACTCGTCCATGCGGGCCGAGCCGCCGATCATTGCGCGGTAGCCCTCGCCCCCATCCCCGCCGTCGCCGATCGCTTCGCGCATACGTCCGAGCTCGTCGCCCTGTCGCTCCACCTCGGCCTCCAGGCGCTGGTTCAAGTCCTCCACTTCGGTCTTCTGGTTGACCAGATCGGACATCAGCAGACGATTCGCCAGCGCTATGCCGGCCTGGTCCGCGAGGATCTCCAGCACCGACTGGTCGTCTGGGTCGTAGGCGCCGAGATGCAGTCGGTTGTCCACGTAGATCACGCCCATGACGCGGTTGGGTGCGGTGACGGGAACACAGAGAACGGACCGCAGCCCGAGGCTCTCCACACTCTCGAGCTTCGAAAATCGTTCGTCTTCCGCCGCGTTGACCGCAAGGACAGCCTCGCCACGGGTACCGACCTGAATCGCGATGGACCACGACACCTCAAATTCCGGGGTCGCCTGGTCCTCTCGCCCGATGTTGCGAGCTGCGGCGAACTCCATGCCCTCCTTGCGCGAAAGGATGAGAAACCCCCGCTCGCTGCCGGTCAGCTCGACCGCCGCATCAATGATGTCGTCGAGAAGGCTCTCGGAGCCCGGCTCGGAGCTCAACGCGCGGGTCACCTCGGCCACTCGCTGCAGCCGTTTGCCGAGACCGTCCGTCCCGACCCCCGTAACCGTGTCTGGGTCGGGCGACGCCGCGCGTTTCGCTTCGGGCCCCGTCTTCCTGGGGACCTGCGCTGGTACTTCATCCGACTCGAAGATGATCCGCGTGCTGCCCACCACCACCACGTCGCCGGGGCGCACGGGGGCCGAACGCACCCGCCGGCCATTGCGGAACGTGCCGTTCTGGCTGCCCGCGTCCACCACCCGATACCCTCCCGGACGTGGCTCGATACGCAGATGGACTCGGCTAGCCCGAGGATCGGCGATGGACACGTCGTTCTCTGGGGCGCGCCCCACGGTCATGGGGCGATCTCGCAGTGGCAGCACGCGCTCCCCGCTGGGGGCATGAACGGTGATGCGGGCAGTTCTCGGTCCGACCTCGGTTTCCACGGTGTTCTTCTCCGTCCTGATCCTGTAAGGGTCCGGCCCGCGCCAGGCCGGACCAGGACCCCGTGTACGGGGGTCGGGAAATCGGGTGTTCGGTCGTGGCTCGCTCACATGTACGAGACACGCGGAGCCGGTGCCAATGAAATTTGAGCGTATTCGCCCTCGGCCGAGCGGAACCGCCCGATCCGACCAGTCTCAGGAACCACAAACGCAAATCTGTCAGGCTGTTGCGCGCGCGAACACGTCAGGGAGAAACTGCGCAATCGCACCCAGGACCTGATCGATGGTGATGAGGTCCATGCAGGCGTGGTCGAGCGGGCACACCTTCTTGTGGCACGGGCCACAGGGGACATCGTGCCGCAGGACCACGGTCCGCTCCAAGTTCCATGCCGTCCACTGGGGCCATGTGGGCCCCATCAGCACCACCACCGGCTTGTGGGCCGCGACGGCAAGATGGCGCGGACCGCTATCCGTGGTCACCAGCAGATCGACCTTCTCCAGCAGGGCGCGCAACGGCGCCAGCCCGGCCGGGCAGGCGGACGTATCGAGCAGGTCGCCGCCAGCAACGGAGCGGACAGCATGCGATAGCTCCTCCTCCCCCGGACCGACGAGCAGCAATGGTTGGCAGCCGCGGGCCGACAAAGCAGACGCCAACGCTCCAAACCTCTCAGGAGCCCATAGCTTGCTAGAGCCGAATCGCGCACCTGGATTGAGCGCGACGAGCGGCCGGGATCGGTCCCGGCCCAGGGTGTCGAGC
>JABSRK010000216.1 GCA_013213915.1 Planctomycetota bacterium | reverse complement strand
CCGCGCACCTGGACGCCGAAATCCACGAAGTGCTGCAAGTTGCTATCCGGGTGGAACTCCCGCTGGTAATGGAAACCCGTCGCAAGAAGCGCCTCCGACAGTTCGGAAGTGCCGCTGGCGCGGATAGGGCGACCGTTGAGCATGGCCCCCGCGCCCCGAGTCGCCGTATAGCACGCGTCGAGCACAGGGTTGTGCACGCAGGCAATGGTGACCTCGCCGTCGGCGCACCACGCAATCGACACGCCGACATGCGGAATGCGGTGTACGAAGTTCGTAGTGCCGTCGAGAGGATCGACGATCCACAACCGCGGCGCAGCCCCTTGCGTGTTGTGCCCTTCCTCCGCCAGGATCGCGTCGTCGGGAAAACGCTCGCGTATACGCGCAACGACATGCGCCTCCGATTCGCGATCGGCGATGGTGACGAGGTCACGAGCGCCCTTCTTCTCGACGCTGTCAAGTCGCCCCCAGTGGTTGAGCAGCAACGCGCCCGCTTCACGAGCCATCTCCTCGATGAACGCGACGTCCGGGTTCACGATTCCTCCGTCTCGTCGCGCTCCTGCAGCAGGCGCGCCCAGTATTCCATCCGCCGCGCGATCTCCTTTTCATGGCCAAACGGTGACGGTTCGTACCACACACGGCCATGAAGCTCGTCCGGGAGATATGACTGGTTGGTCACGCCCTCGTCGAAGTCGTGCGGATACACGTACCCCTTCCCATACCCGAGTTGCTTCATCAGCGTTGTCGGCGCGTTGCGGATGTGCAACGGGACAGGGTGGACGGCTCCGCCCTTGATATCCCCCATTACCGCATCGAACGCGCCGTAGACCGCGTTGCTCTTGGGAGCCGTCGCCAGGTACACGGAAGCCTGCGCCAGGGCCAACTCCCCCTCGGGCGTTCCGAGGAAGCGATAGGTCTCCTTGGCCGCGAGCGCCAACTGCAACGCCTGAGGGTCCGCAAGGCCGATGTCTTCGGCGGCGATGCGGACGATGCGCCGAGCGAGATACATCGGGTCCTCACCGCCGTCGAGCATCCTCGCGAGCCAGTACAAGGACGCCTGCGGATCACCGCCCCGGATCGACTTGTGGAACGCCGAGATCAGGTTGAAGTGCTCGTCTCCGGCGCGATCGTGATAAGCGAGTTTCTTCGCAGTCAATTTCTCGATCGTCGCCTCGTCCAGCGGCGCGCCCGTCTGGCCTGCCGCGACCGCCGCCTCGGCAAGCGCCTCGAGACGATTGAGCAAGCTCCGGGCGTCGCCGTGACTCGTCCGTGCAAGCGCCTGCAACGCCTCCGGCAAGAGGTGGACGTCGTGCTCGCCGAGCCCGCGATCGGAATCACCGAGCGCACGAGTGGCGATCGCGACCATGGCATCTTCGGACAACGGATCGAGCGTCAACACGAGACAGCGCGACAGCAACGCTGCGTTCAGGTGGAAGCTGGGGTTCTCGGTCGTCGCCCCGATGAGGACGAGTGTCCCGTCCTCCACATGGGGCAGGAACGCGTCTTGCTGACTCTTGTTGAACCGGTGAATCTCGTCCACGAACAAGACTGTGCCGCGCCCCGAATCGGCGCGGCGTAGCCGCGCTTCGGCGACCACGGCACGGACCTCCTTGACCCCGGACAGCACCGCCGAAAACGCGACGAAATCCTGGCCTACCTGCGCCGCCACGGCTCGGGCAATGGTCGTCTTCCCGCTCCCAGGCGGCCCCCAGAGGAGAATGGACGGCAACCTGTCTCGTTCGATGGCCCGCCGCAGGAGTGACCCCTCAGCGACGGTCGACTGCCCGACGATCTCGTCGAGGGTGCGCGGGCGCAGGCGCTCAGCAAGAGGCGCGTCGGGCGGCGTCTGCTCCGACGCAGACGGGCGCAGTTCGGGGAACAGCTCCCCGCTCACTTGCCCGCACCCAGTCGTGCCAGCGCGCGGACCACGGAATCCTGGGCCTCGCGCATGCGCCAGACCAGCCCGCTCTTCGATCCGTTCGTGACAGCGGCGAAAACGACCCAGCGACCGGACGCGGTCTTGACGAAACCCGCGAGCGCCGAAGCGTCGCTCAGGGTCCCTGTCTTCGCGCGGACGCGCTTGCCGATGTTCTGCAGTCGCTTGCGCATGGTGCTTCGCAGATCGCCCCCGTACGGCAGTACGTTGACGAAGATGTCGCGCGTCGGCGAGAGCCAGACGGCCCGCAACGCGGACACGAGGCAATCGGCCGTCAAGCGGTTTTCACGGGACAGCCCGCTGCCATCCGCGACGATGCAACGATCGAGATCGACGTCCGACCGCCGCAGGATGGCATGGACGGCAGCCGCACCTCCCTCGAACGATCCAATCCGCGTCCTGAGCGCACCCATGTGCTTGAACAGCATCTCCGCACGGTGGTTCTGGCTGTTCTTCATCAGCACGGGCAGGACATCCCTCACCCGCGTCCGCACCCGCGCGACGAGATGCCCACCCGACCGATGCTCTTCCGGACCCGGACGACGCACGGTCCCGTCAACCCGAACGCCCGCATCCACGAGCGCGCGCTTCAGCGCGCGGCCGAAGACCATGGCGGGATCGTGAACCGCCACTTGAACGGGCAAGTCGCGCGTCTTGACCCAGCAACGTCCGCCGACCCGCATGAAGTCCTCGGCTCGCTTCCGGTCGCCCCAGATGGACTGGTCCTTCAACCGCCCACACGTCTTCACCGTTTCACGAAGCGTCACCGCACCTGCGGGCAACACATCGACCCGCGCAGGCGCGCCCTTCCGTTTGCCTCCGGAGACCCGTAGCTGCACCGTTCCCTGGTCAAGAGAGAGCGCAGCGACCTCGGCCATGTGCCGCCTGGCCGGGCTGTCGTCGGGCCACCCTGGGCCGTGGAACACCCGGTCAAACAGACGGTCATCGACGAGCAGATCCCCGCGCACGCGTCGGATGCCCTTGGCACGCACCCTCGAGACGAGCGCGGGCAGCACCTCTTTGGCTCGCAAGGTCGGGTCTCCCTCGCCGCGCAGCCGCAGTGAACCGTAGAGGTCGCCGTCCCGAGAAACGCCATGCAGCACCAGGTCCGTCAGGATCAGGTGGTCGGGTCCGGGCCCGAGGAGCGCCGCAGCAGCCGTCAACACCTTCATGTTGCTCGCCGGCACCAACAACTGGCGTGCGCCGTGTTCTGCGATGACGTCGCCCGTGCGGGCGTCCATCGCCACGAAAGAACTCACGATCCCGTACTTGGAGAGTCCTTGCAGCGCCTTGCGACACGCGCGTGCAACGGAACCCGCAGAGTCCTGCGCGCTCGCCGTCCCCGCAGCGAGCAGCGCGATCAGGATACCCAACCGCATGGGTCACAGGATGGCACAGCCGGGGCCGAACCGGCAAGCCGGATTGATCGATCGCCCCCTCGTACTCTACGGGGGAGCGCTCAGGGACCGATGGAGACGCGCTGTCGTCGCGAACCCCACGTACCTGGGCGCTCGTCAAACACTCCGGCCACGGTGGCGGCGCAATCGGGACATTCGCCCTCTGCGGTGACCCGGTATTGCTCGAGCACGTACCAGTCCCGAACGATCAGACTCGAACCGCAAGCCGCACATGAGGTCGTGTCGCCCTCCGCGTCGTGGACATTTCCCGTGTACACGTGCAAAAGGCCCTGCTCCTTCGCGATCAGCCGAGCCCGGGACAGGGTCTCGGTCGGCGTGCGCGGGCGGTCCTGCATGCGCCAGTCGGGATGAAACGCCGTGAAATGAAGGGGCACATCGTCTCCAAGGGCGTCCACCATCCACGCACACGATTCCGCGATCTCAGCGTCAGAGTCGTTCAATCCCGGAATCAGCAGCGTCGTGACTTCGAGCCAGACATCGGTCTCGTGGCGCAGATAGACAAGTGTCTCCTTGACGGGATCGAGCCTGCCCTTGGTTACATCGCGATAGAACTCATCGGAGAAGGCCTTGAGATCGACATTGGCCGCGTCCATGACGGAGAACAGTTCGCGACGAGGCTCGTCACAGATATAACCGGCCGTCACGGCGACCGTCTTCACCCCGCGATCCCTGCACGCACGCGCCACATCGACGGCATATTCGATGAAGATCACGGGATCGTTGTAGGTGAAGGCTACACTCGGACACCCGGCTTCGACCGCGGCGTCTGCGATGGCCTCCGGTGACGCAACGTCAGCCGCCCGATCGGCCTCCTTCGACTTCGAGATGTCCCAATTCTGACAATACATGCAACCGAGGTTGCACCCGGCCGTCCCGAATGAGAGCACCGGCGTCCCGGGAAGAAAGTGGTTCAGAGGCTTCTTTTCGATCGGATCGACGCAGAACCCGCTCGACCGCCCATACGTGGTCAGCACCATGCCGTCCCCTTCGCGCTGGCGCACGAAACAGAACCCCCGCTGCCCGTCGTTCAGCACGCAGTAGCGAGGACAAAGATCGCACCGGATGCGACCGTCGCTCTGCTTGGTCCAGTAGCGTGCTTCGTGACTCACCCCCTGATCCTACGCCTGCGGCGTTGGGGGTATGGATCAGAAGCCGTCAGGATGTGCTTCGTGCCAGCTCCAGGCCGTCCCGATGATGGTCTCGAGGTCGCCGTACTGCTGCTTCCAACCGAGGACCGCCTGCGCGCGGGCGGAGTTTCCGACGAGGCGGGCGGGGTCGCCGGCGCGACGCCCGACGATCTCGTAGGGGATCGGTTTGCCGATGACCTGCTCCACCATCTTGATGACCTCCATCACCGAGTAGCCAGCGCCATTGCCGAGGTTGAACGCCGCGCTCTCGCCGCCACCGCGCAGGTACTCGAGGCCGAGGAGGTGGGCATCGGCGAGGTCGAGGATGTGGATGTAGTCACGGATACACGTGCCATCCGGTGTCTCGTAGTCGTCCCCAAAGACCTTGATGTCGGGGCGCTTGCCCTGTCCGGCGTGCACGACCAACGGGATGAGATGCGTCTCTGGGTCGTGGTGCTCGCCGATGATCCCATCCGGGTGAGCGCCGGCAGCGTTGAAGTAGCGCAGCGCGACGTACTTCATCCCGTACGCATGTCCGTAGTCAGCGAGGATCCGCTCGACGAAGAACTTGGTCCAGCCATACGGATTGATGGGCCACTGAGGGTGCATCTCGTCCATATACTCCTGAACGGGATTTCCATACGTAGCGCATGTCGAGGAGAAGATGAACGTGCCGACGTTAGCCGCGCGCATCGCGTCGAGGAGTTTGAGCGTCGTCGCGACGTTGTTGTCGTAGTAGCTCGACGGGTCATCGACCGAGACGCCCACGTAGCAACTCGCCGCAAAATGGAACACGGCGTCGACGTCGCGATCCTCGAGTGTCTGCTTGACGAGGTCGAAATCCGAGAGACTCCCGAGGACAAGATCAGCGTCGAGCACCGCCGGCCGATGTCCCTCCCTCAGGTCGTCGTAGGCAAACGCATCGAATCCGCGCTGGCGAAGCAACCAGAGACAGTGGCTTCCGATGTAGCCGGCCCCACCAGCCACCATGATCGTTCCCATGAACTCGCTTTCCTCAGTCGGTCAAACGGGCGTACGAACGGTGTCTACTTGCCCTCGTACCGGCGGTACTTTTCGCGGTCCCCGTCGTAATGGGCCTGCCAGTCGCGGGTCAGGGCCTCCATCCGCTCGACGTCGAGTTCGCCCTCGAGAGGGATCCCGATGTACGCGAAGGTCAGCCTGTTCAGGGCCCGGTGGAGTTGACGGAAAACGTACGGGTCCTTCTCCTTCTTGAGACGCTTCATGAGGGGCGGGACCGCGCGTGCGTGGTCGGCCCGGCCCAGCGTGGCCGCGACGCTGCCGCGGACCCTGTGGCTGGGATCGTTCAGCAGGATGCTCATGATCTTCACCAACCGCGGATCATGGAGTTGCTCGGCCTCGCCCCACCAACGACCGATGGTCTGCACCGCCAACGTACGGACAACGTAGTCCTTATCCTGCAGCGCGCGCAGAAAACCCTTGTCGAGCTCTGCGTGACGGACAGGGCTTGCTGCCAGGATGCGCACCGCGCGCCGCCGCCGTTCCACCTCGACGCTGTTGAGGAGGATCTCAAGCCACTCCTCGGGCGCCTTCACCCCTTCGCGCTTCTTGACGACCGCTGGCCCGGCACGCAACTCGACCACGAGCTCCTCGAGCGTCTCCCGATCGAATTTGACGCTGAGGGGCAGATCGTCGAGGCCCTGCTGAAAGCGATGCGCTGCTTCGTGGTGTCGCCCCATCCGCAGGAGTAGCTTCCCGAGTTCCATCGCTGACCGCCAGTCCTCTGCGTCGCGCTGGAGGATCTTCCGATAAGCCTTGAGCGCCTTCTCCAGCGCTTCGGTGCGGCTGTAGCACGCCGCCAGGAGCACGTCGATGCCCTTCGCGTTGGGATCGCGCTGCTGGATCTGCAGCAGCTCGTTGATGGCCTCGGCGTGCCGTCCCGCCTGGACGTACATGCGCGCAATCGCGTGGCGCGTCTTCAGGTCGCTGGGCCGCTCGGAAATGATCTTCCTGAAGAGCGCCTCGGCCCGGTCATAGTTGCGGAGCTGCATGTGGCACATGGCGAGCCCGCGCGAAGCCTTGGCGAATTCGG
>JABSRK010000215.1 GCA_013213915.1 Planctomycetota bacterium | reverse complement strand
CGACCCTGCGTCAGGCGCGTGGGACCACCTACCCAGACGTGACCGAAGCCGCCGTGCTTTCGGAGAGCTCAGGACACGTCCATGGCATCACGTTGCACCTGCGTGAGGACCGACGCCACGTTAACGACGACGACATGCGGCGGGTCAAGGAACGCATCAACATCCCCTTCAACTTCGAGATGAGCGTCGCCGAAGACATCGTGCGCATCTGCCGAGAGGTCGCCCCTGCGCAGGCGACCCTCGTGCCGGAGAAGCGCAAGGAACTCACGACGGAAGGCGGTCTCGACCTCGTGGGGGGCGGCGAACGCCTTCGTGAGGTGTCAAGGGATCTGCAGAACGACGGCATCGCCGTCTCCCTCTTCGTGGACCCCGACGGGGACACGATGAAGCGCTCCCGCGACCTGGGCGCCACTCACGTCGAACTCCACACGGGCCGCTATGCCGACGCCACCGACGACGAAGCACGGGCAACGGAACTCGAGCACCTGCAACACGCGGCGCGCGTCGCGCAGGATCACGGGTTGCTGGTCAACGCCGGACACGGCCTCACGCACCTGAACGTGGGCCCCGTGGCGACAATCCCCGGAATCCTCGATCTGAACATCGGCCACGCCATCGTCGCCCGCTCCCTCTTCCTTGGCCTGGCGGAGGGCCTGCGGGAGATGCGCGAAGCGATCGAAAGGAACGCCGACGCCGTGCGTCCGAGATCCTGACGGGTCTCCGGGCGCTGCGGTCCAAAAGCAATACGGAGTAGCGCCAACAGGCGGGTTCCACGAACGTTACTTTCGTAGGACCCGGTCGTCCGTCAGAATGGTCGATGTACCCATGAGTTCCCCGCGCGTACCCAAGGCTCAGCTTCTCGTCATCCTCGAGGGGCATGAATTCCGTATCGCCCTCGAGGGGGCGACGACGTCGATCGGAAGCGACCCGGATTGCAAGCTTTCTCTGACGTCCCCAGGGGTCGAAGCGCGTCACTGCATCGTGCAGCGCGGCGAGGACGGTTTCGAGGTCTTCGATCTCTTCTCCGACAGCGGCACGTTCGTCAACGGCAAGACGGTGGAGGCGCATCCGCTCAAGACGGGCGACCAGATCACCATCGGATCGGTGCGGATCGTGTACATCGAAACGGATGTGGCTCCCGCACCGCCGGCACCCGTCGAGCCCGAGGCGCAGGCGATCCCCCTCGAGACCGACCCGTGGGAATCGTGGCAAGACGACCCGTTCTTCTCTTCGGACAGCGAGCCAGCGACCGCGACGGACTCGCCGCAAGCGATCCTGCCCACGACCTCGGACCCGGCTGCTGCCCCCGAGATCCCTCTCGAGCCCCTACCCCCACCGTCTGATCGTCGGGGCCTGGGCGAACGGCTTCGCTCCTGGTTCGAGCATCGCGCCGGTGACCGCGTGCTTCGGGAGGAGGAGCGCACGCGGCAGAACGCCGAGCGCGAAGCAACGGAACTCCAGCAGCTAACGGCCGCCGCGGCGGCGGCCATGGCGACCCCCGATGTCGTCCAACGCACCCTGGACGACATCGCTTCCGAAGCGACGCGCTTCCATCGCGCGACGTTCAACGATGTTCTCGTCGAGCAGCTCCGGGCGACCCCGTACTTCGCGCTGTCCGTGATGATCCACGTCTGCCTCGCGATCATCCTCAACTTCCTGGCGACGCCGCCCCAAGAACCCCGTACCGTCCCCCCACATCAAGCGGGCTTCGAGAATCGAGAAGTTCAGACCCCCGACGAGGTGGAGACCGACACGCCGTCACAACTCGACCCCACGGTCGAGGAGCAATTGGATCCGATCGAGGTCATCGAGCCGCAAGAGATAGTCGATCACAATGAGCCCCTGGACCAGGACATCCCTGACACGTCCGCGGGCACGCTGGAGGGACGCCCGTTCGACACATTTTCGTCCGGTCTCGCAGGAGGCGGTCTCGGCAACGGGCTCTCCGGCGTCGGCGGGATCAACGCGGGGGGGAAGTCCTTCCGTCAGTACGTCCGTGGCCTGCGCGCGTCGGGGCTCGACATCGTCGTGGTGATCGACAGCACGGGCTCGATGGAGAGGGTCATCCAAGAAGCGCGCAACCAGATCAGCCGCATGATCACGACCGTCGGGGGACTCGTCCCGAACTTCCGCCTCGGCGTCGTGACGTATCGCGATCGAGGCGACGAATATCTGACGCGCCAACTCTCGCTGACGCCCAACTACTACGAAGCCGTCGACTTCCTCGATAGTCTGCAGGCCGACGGTGGCGGCGACATCCCTGAAGCTGTGCTCGATGGGATGAAGAAAGCCATCCGCGACATGCCATGGGCCGGCAAGGCCAAACGCGTGGTCGTCCTCATCGGCGACGCCCGGCCCCATGCGCGCGACATGGACCGCCTCCGCGCCCTCGCCACCGACTTCACGCGAAATAACGGCACCGTTCATACCCTGGCGACGGCGACCGATAGCTTCGGCAACCGGCGCCCCGACCCTGAGGCCGTGCGTAGCTTCCGCACCATCTCGAAGGCCGGCCGCGGGGTCAGCGCCACGCTGGGAGACAGCGGAACGGTCGTCCGCCAGATCATCGAGATCGCATTCGGGCCTGAGCACAAAGCGGACGTCGGCGAGGCGATCAGCCGGGCCGAAACCGGCTGGCGCAGCCGCCGCTACAAGCGGATGATCGAAAAGAGGGAGTTGGGGGGATTGCTCGCCGCCATGCTGCGCAAGCCAGCGCCCCAAGCCCTGTTCCGGGAGTTCCTCCTCGCCAACGATGCCGCGCTCCTCCCTGTCTACCTCGAGGCACTCGGGAACGAGCGCGCCACCATGCAGACGCGCTGGGCCGCAACGGTCCTCATCAAACGCCTCGTACGCAGGGACCGGGACCGTCGCGTACGCAATGCGTCCCTGGCGCTGACTCCGGAAGGGACGCTCTCACGGGTACGGCGCCGTGTCACCGATTTTCGTCGCGTCGCCCGCGCCGCGGGCTACCCGACGCTGATGCCGGACAAGTGACGGACGAACCCACGCGCTCCTTGCTCGGAGCGATCTGGTTCAGCTATCCCTCCAGGCTCGCCAGAGTCCGGGGAAGCTGCCGGAGCAGCGCTCCCGGTGACATGCCGCGCTCACCTGTGCCTTGACGCAACTCGTCCGCCGCGCAGCCGTGCAACCACACAGCCGAACACGCGGCATCCAGCGGCGAAGCTCCCTGCGCCAGGAAAGCACCGATGATCCCCGCGAGCACGTCGCCCGATCCGCCCGTCGCAAGTCCGGAGTTTCCTGTCGGGTTGCGGTGCATTTCGGCGCCGTCCGTGACCAGCGTTCCAGCGCCCTTCAGCACGACCACGCCGCCGAGGCGCGCGTGTAGAGCGAGGGCGGCCGCGGGTCGATCTGTTTGCACCTCTGCGGACGTGGTCGCGAGCAGCCGAGCCGCCTCCCCAGGATGGGGAGTGAAGACACGCGGCGCCTCCGGGGCCGGGGCCGGGGGCGAGGCGTCGGCCCAGGCGTTCAGCGCGTCGGCATCGCAGACCAACGGCTGGGAGGCCTGGGCGATGACGCGGCACATCAGCGCATCGGTTCCAGGGTGCCGACCGGCGCCAGGACCCAGCACCACCGCGGTGCGCTCCACCAACTCCCGGCTCACCTCCGCCAGAGCCGCCCATGACAGTGTTCCCACAGCCGTCGCCCGCGCCCCCCGCACCATCAACGTCGGATCAGAGGCGACCTCGGCCCGGACGGGAGCCGGCACCAGCAGGCTCACCAGGCCCGCACCGGCCGCTGCCCCTGCTTGAGCTGCCAATCTGGGGGCCCCGGAGAGGCCCACGCTCCCGCCGATCACCAGAAGATGCCCAAGTTGGCCCTTGTGGACATCGGCAGAACGTGGGGGAAACGAGGGTCGAGGGATCTCTCGCATGCGACGCATCGTACCGGGCAACCTTGCCGCCCCTCGGGGCCTTCTTAGAATGCGGGCCTGCCAGGAGGGTTGGCAGAGTGGTCGAATGCACCGGTTTTGAAAACCGGCGACCGAGAGGTCCGGGGGTTCGAATCCCTCACCCTCCGTCGGGAGACGAGCATTGCGAAAACAACCGGAGAGATGGCGGAGTGGACGAACGCGCCGGATTGCTAATCCGGTGTACCCGGTTACGGGTACCGAGGGTTCGAATCCCTCTCTCTCCGTGGAGCGAAACGGGCGTCCTGGCGTGGCCGGGACGTCCGTGCTCGCTCTCACCCTGATGGCGCTATGTGGCTGTACCAGCCGCACTCTGACCGTCGAAAGCGAACCCACAGGCGCCCGCGTCATTCTCAATCGACGCGAGGTCGGCGACACGCCGGTGACCGTCCCGTTCCGGTACGGCGGCATCAACGAGATTCTGGTCATCCCCCGACCGGGCGGCCCCGGCACCCAGCCCTACAAGCCGGCGCTCGTCTATCACGACACGTGGCGGTTCGCCCTCGATGCCCCCTTCGTGGACGCCCTGGCCGAGATCGGGGGGACAGAGGACCACCAGACCGTCCGCGTAACGCTGGGAAAGAACGAATTCCCCGGTCTCGTCGAGGACGAACGCACCCAGGAGGACGTGCTGGCGGCCCTTCGGGCGCGGGCAGACATCCTCCGGAAACGGGCCCGCGAGAAGTTCATCGAAGCGCCTCCGCGCGCCCCGCTCAGAAAGCCCGGCGGCGGCAAACGGTGATACTTTGTCACGAGTTGGCCTCTGCCCCATCGGGGCCGAGGCCGGCCCGATAAGAGACTCGCGGTCGCGCCTTAGGAGCGCGGCGGCCCCCTTGGTATGGTGACCCACAGGTCCCCCACTGGGCACTTTAGGAGGTCACAGGACCGAGAACGTCATGGCGGTCGAGCTTTGTGAAGCCTGCGGAGAGAACCCGCCGACCGTCCACTATGTGGAGGTCGTCGGTGGCGAGAAGCGCACCCGCGCCGTGTGCGACGCGTGCCTTTCGGACAAGGGGTTCGTCATCGACCCCGGCGTGATCCAGCAGGCCGCCGACCACCTCGTCGAGCACATGCAGGAGATCCTCGGGACGGGACCAGCGATCGATCCGCTGCCAACGCAGCCCCAGTCCCTCGTCATCAGCGCCTGCTCCGGGTGCGGGCTCTCGTGGGACGACTTCAAGGAAAACAGCCGGTTTGGTTGCGCAGCGTGTTACGCGCACTTCCAGGTCGAGGTGGACGGAGTCCTGGAACGCTTGCACGGCGCCACGCTGCACCGCGGACGCATTCCCAAGCACGCGGAGGAGCGAGCAGACCGGCGAGAGCGCAGCACCGAGATCCGCGCTGAACTGGACGATGCCATCCGCTCCGAGGACTACGAACGAGCGGCGCGCCTTCGCGACGCGCTCAGAACTCTCGGATCGGACCAGGAGCCAGGCGTTGGAACCCTCTGACCTCGCGAGGCACGCCGGTCAGTGGTTGCGGGTGCCGGGCCCCGACTCCGACGTCGTCCTGTCCACCCGCATTCGCCTGGCCCGCAACGTCGAGGGATACGAGTTCCCGGGACGGATCAGCTCAGACACCCGGCGCGAACTGGAAACCCAGCTCCGGTCCTGGATCGAATCCTCTGCTCTCGCCGACGCGGTCCAGTACTGCAACCTCCTCGGCGTCGATGACCTGACGCGCCAGGTGCTGGCTGAGCGCCATCTCGTCAGTCGCGAGCTCGTGAACGGTGAAGGTGACCGCGGGGTCAGCTTCGCGGCATCCGAATTCGTCAGCATCATGACCAACGAGGAGGATCACGTCCGTATCCAGGTCATCCGCTCCGGTCAGTCGCTGGACGAAGCCATGCGGCACGCGGTCGAGGTGGACCGAAAGCTCGAGGGGCAGATTCCCTACGCGTGGAGCAAGCAGTACGGATACCTGACGACATGCCCGACCAACGTGGGTACGGGCTTACGCATCTCGGTGATGATGCACATCCCCGCGCTTGTCCTGATGGAGCAGATGGACAAGGTCCACCAGGCCGCCTCCAAGGTCGGACTCACGGTTCGCGGCTTCTACGGAGAGGGCACGAAGGCCATCGGTGATGTCATCCAGATCTCCAATCAGCAGACGCTCGGTCGCTCGGAGGTCAACATCCTCGAGACCCTGGGGAACATTGTTCCGAAGATCGTCGAGTACGAACGCGGCGTCCGGACCCACCTCGTGAACGAGAAACGCATGGTCCTCGAGGACCGGGTGTGGCGGTCCATGGGCACCTTGCGTTACGCACGGAAGCTGTCCTCCGAGGAGACCCTGAACCTGCTCTCGGCCGTGCGATTGGGCGTCAATCTGCAACTCCTGCCCAATTTGAGCGTTGGCGAGGTGAACGAGTTGTTCGTCACCACCCAGCCGGCTCACCTGCAAGCGCAGGAAGGCAAGCGACTTGAGCCGGAAGAGCGCGACGTGGCGCGGGCGACGTTGCTCCGCGAATGGTTCAGACCCGAGTCCAATTAAGGACGTTGTTAGACTCCATAGAATCCAGAGCCATTTGCTGCCGAAAGAAGATCAAGGGCTCGCCACTTGGCGAACAAGCCTCGAGGCGACCAAGGAGAAGATATGTTTGACCGGTTCACTGATCGTGCCCG
>JABSRK010000214.1 GCA_013213915.1 Planctomycetota bacterium | reverse complement strand
AAGGGAGCACCCCTGGGCATCGAGCCGAGCCAGTTGCTCGCGGTTCTGACGAGCAGTTTGCTGGAATCCGTCGCTGCGTCGGGGGAGCGAGGGCCGCGACTGGAGCGGATTCGCGAGCCCAGCCGAGCGGAGTACGCCCGTCTCATAAGCAAGGGCCGCCTCCTCTACGAGCATTGCATGACCGAGGTCAGCAACGCGTGCGTCGTCGGGTTCATGCATCATGAGTTGACGAAGACCCGGAAGGCCGAGCGCGTGATCCTCGACCTGCTCGGCTGGATGGTCGCGCAACGATTCGACATCTCGGAACTTGTCGACGACGAGGGTGACGAGGCGTTGCGACGTTGCGCCCACACGGACTACATGATCGACCAGGGCGTCAGCTTTCTCCACGGCTTAGATCGCGCCGCCGCGTCCGCGCTCGCTGCGGACAAAGAACCGATCGACTGATCGCCGCCTTCGTTACTTGAACTCGATGCGACGGACCTTCTTCGATAGCTTGTCGAACTTTGTCTGAAAGGTCCGTAGACGCTTGTTCCAGAGCTGGTCGCCGAGGTCGTCGTCGCCGGCGGCGCGGGCCACGTCCTCGAAGAGGGCGTCATAGAGATCCCCGGCCTCGCGCTTGAGGCGCTTGGCGTTCTCCAGCCGTTTCCGGTCAGGTGTGTCGGCCTTCACGCTGCGCTTGTAGTGGTCGTATTCGCTGACCGAGTCTTCCATGAGGTCGATGATCTTGTCGCGCCTCTGGTCGAGATTGCGGACCTTGTTGATCATCTTGGCCCAGTTGGGGGCCACTTTCCTGGCGTCCCTGCGGGACTGGGCAGCCACGTCACCATCGCGGCCATCGTTGATAATCGCCGTCGGGGGTGGGGCCTTGTTGCAGGAAGCGGCGACGAACAGGACAGCAACGGCGAGGACGGGACTTCTCATGATGTAGCGAGCGTACCATCCCGAACTAGCCGGGCCATGTATCCGCCGTCCCGCCCCGTCCTGTGCGGGTAACGCAGCCGTTCCTCGTCGAGCCGGAACGCCGCTCGCGCGTCCATCAACCGTCTTGTCATCAGGTGATTTTCGCCCGCCACGATGCTGCATGTGGCGTACACCAGCACGCCCCCCGGGCGCACCAGGTCGGCCGCTCGCAGCAACAGGCCCTGTTGCAGCGTCTCCAGTCGGTTCAGTTCGTCCTCGTTCACCCGGAACCGGGCATCCACCCGTTTCATCAGGACTCCCGTGTTGCTGCACGGCGTATCGACGAGCACCCGGTCGAAGGGCCCGTCCGGCAGCTTGGCGCCATCTTCGCCCAGGTCGTGGAGCTTGACGATCCCGTCATGTCCAAGCCGCTGAACGTTCTCGATCAAGCGGATTGCGCGCGCCGGGCCGACGTGAGCCGCCACGATTTCGCCCTCGTCCTCCATCAACTCGGCGAGGTGGACTGTCTTGCCTCCCGGGGGTGCACACAGGTCGAGCACGCGTTCGCCCGGTTGCGGATCGACGAAAGGCGCGACCTCGGCCGCGACCAGATCCTGTACGACGGCCATGCCGCCAGTGAGCGGCGCGAACTTCGAGAGGGGGCCATCGGCCTGGACCTCGATTCCGCCGCCGTTGGTGGCGATCACCGAGGCCCCCGCTTCTTCCACGCGCTGCTTGAGCGCATCCATACCCACGCCCCTCACCGGGCGCATCAACACTGGCATTCGTCTGCCACACGCCTCGAACAAGGCTTGGTGTTCGAGCGGCAGCGTGCGAACGAACGCCTCCACGAACAACTCGGTCAGCGTGTGCCTCGTGGCGTGATGCTTGACGAGATCCGCGTCCGGGTCAGGGAGCACCGGCCGTTCGAACCGTACGACGCGCCGTGGTCCCACGCCCACATGGTGACGATCCGTCGGCGCCCGGGGGATGTCTACGACGGCAGACTCGTCCGCCACGCGACGCAGTACGGCATTCACCAGCCCCCGCAGGCTCTTGCTGCGCCCCACCAACTCGACCGTGTCGGACACGATCGTGGCAGCGGGCACCCTCTCGTTGAACACGAGGTCGTAGACACCACAACGCAGGGCCTCGCGAGTGGGCGGTGGGACGGTTCTCACGGGTTGTTTGAGATACCGCCGCAGCACCGCGTCGAGCAGGAACAGGTTGCGACGGACTCCCATGACCAGGTCGTGCGCCTGCCTCCGTCGGGCCGGATCGAGCGTTGCCATGGCCGATCCGTCGATGTCGACGCGGCCCTTTTGTCGCCCGAGCAGCGTCTCCAGCGCCGCCCGCCTCGCCGGGTGCTTAGCCAACGAGGGACTCCTTCCGCGACAGGATCTCGAAATAGCGCTGTTCGGTGTCCTGGGCGTCGTCCTCGATTGACTTGAGCGTCAGCGCTCCGGGGTTGAACGCGGTCATCGGGTTCTCGATGAACGACAGGATCTTGCGGCGAAGATCGTCCACGTCTCCCAGCGCGAAGTGCCGACCCGTGACCTCGGGCAGGACGTACTCGGCCAGCCCGCCCTGGTCGCTGGCCAGCACCGGAACGCCGCACGCCGCCGCCTCGTGAACGGTGAGCGGCGAGTTCTCGAACCACAACGAGGGCACGATCAGCAGGTCGAGGTCGCAGAGGATGTCGGTGATGCGGTGGTTCTCGAACGGGCCCATGAGCAGGGTCTTTGGATTGGTGATCGAGTGGCGCAGCTGCTCGGTGTATTCCCAGAACGCGGTCACGTCCCCCCATATGCGGCACGCCACGCGGTCGTCGTCGATGTCGTTCATCGCATCGACGATGAGGTGGATGCCTTTGTGCTTTGCGATGGTCCCCACGTATCCGACGCGCAACTGGTCACTCGCTCGCGCAGGCCGGGTTGGCGCCGCCGGCAGCCGCGCCAGGTCGTACCCGTTGTCGGATGCGATGATGCGGTCTGCGTCGATCATGCCGGCGTCTATGAAACGCTGGCGCAGAAACTCACTCGGCGACACGAACAGGTCGACGTCGGCGAGCACGCGCCTGAGATAGTCAAGGCGCTCGGACGCCGCTTCCTCGGGCGGGGCGTCGGGCGCGGCCGGCGCTTGCCGCGCGCGGCGGAGCTCTCGCACGACGTCGGCCGGAACCATGGCTGCGACGCCCGGGAGCAGGCCGCGGGGGAGTACGGGAGGGGCCGCGCCGTCGAGTTCGTGGTGCGCGATGCAGTCCCTGCACTTGGATGGAACCGGGACCTGGCAGATCTCCCCGTCCTCTCGCCGAAGCGTGCCGTCTCTCGGGCACATGAGCATGTAGTCGTGCAGCGTGTAAACGACCGGGATACCCCGTGACCGGGCGATGGTCACGAAGTTCGCCGAGAAGTAGTGCAGGTGCTGGATGTGGACAACGTCAGGTGCTTCCTCTCGCAGGATGCGGCGGAAGATGGCGTCGGCCTCCGGGCAATCGTAGGTGTCGCGGAAGCTTGACCACTTGTAGTTGTGGGTCACCTGGTGGACGGCCACGCCGTCAACCCGAATGCGCTGCTCGGCAAACCGGTCCTTGTCGTAGTCGGATTCTGCGGCCAGCACCAGGACGTCGTGTCGCTTGGACAAGGCACTCGCCAAGTTGTGGGTGTACACCTCAGTCCCGGCCACGTGTCGCGGCACGTACTGGTGGACGACCATCAGGATCTTGAGCCTCTGGCCAGGGTGCTTCACTGCGCGCTGCGCCGACTCCGCCTGATGTCGCTTTCGTTCCGTGGATTCCACCATGTCGAGGAGCCCGTCCAGCGTCTGGGACATCTCCCGGATCCGCGCGTCGCGCTTGCTCACGGTCGATTGCAGGGACACCTGGCTCCGTACTGTCGCGTCGAAAAAATCCATGACCTCGGTCTCGGTGCCCGAGAGTTCCGTGGTGAAGGCATATTCCTCGCGCTGCGCCGGCCCGATCAGGTTGGAGAGGTGGGGCACCTCGACGGCGTCACCATCGCCTGGGCGCGCTTCCCCTGCGTTGCCCACCTCCTCTCCCAGTGTGGTATTGCGACGCTCCAGATCCCTAAGGCGTTGCTGTTGGATCTCCAGCGCTTCCCTGAGGTGGGTGAGCGCGATGCGCTGGCGCTCGAAGGAGGCACGCAGCTCCGTGGATTCCCGGGCACGCGCCGCGCCTTGGTCTCTGTTCTGTGCTTCGCCACGGCGGATGTCGGCGTATTGCTCCTCGAGCGCACCGACCTCAGCCGCCCGGGTCTCCAGGGCCGACAGCGCCTCACGCTGCTTGAGCGTGAGCGCCGCGTTGGCTGTTTCGAGGGCCCGCATTCGGCCCACGGGCAGGGGCGTCGGGTCTTCCGGTAACTCATCCAGCGCCTGGTCCTGGTTGTCGAGGTTGGGGCTGTCCGCGCTCCCCCTGGCCTGGAGGAGCTCCAGGTTGAGTCGGCCGATCTCCTTGTCCTTCTCGCGATGGGAGGACCCCATGTCCTCCATGTCGGACTTGGCGCGGGCATAGTCCTTCTGGAGGTTCTCCAGGTCTCCGCCCTGTGACTCCATGTGACGGTTGCGGATCTCCAGTTGGTAGGACCGTACCTGCAGCCGGCGCGTCCTCAGTTGCGGTGGCGTGCGAGGGAGCGGCGCCCGCGACGTGAGGACCTCCTCGTACACGCGCTCGACCGAGTCCGTGTGCTCGTGTATCCCCGGAAGCTCAGGGATCCCCTCCCGCCATCGGCCCAGTACTTGTGGGTCGTCGAACAGCTCATCGATGACCCGTCGCAAGTCATCGGCGTCGTCCGCTGCGAACGCGGTCCCGGCACCCTGTACACGTTCTCCCAGAGCTCCACGATCGGAGACGATCGCCGGGATGCCGAGCAAGAACGCCTCGTCGAGCACGAAGCTCCACGACTCACTGCAGCGCGAGGGGATGACCGCGACGTCCATGGGCACGCTCGCGAGATCCGTCGGCGTGTAGCGTCCGTGCCAGACGATATCGAGACCTGCGGAGAGCTCCTCCACCCGGGGGCGCTCCTGCGGATACACCACGTCCCCGAACAGCTGCAGCTTGATGTCGTCCTTGTGCTTTGACTCCTGCAGCGCCTCCAGAAGGAGGTCGAGTCCTTTGAAGAAGTTCAGGTGCCCCCAGTGACCGATGTTCAGGGGGCCCGCGGGGAATTCGCTGCTGTGTGGCGCGTTGGATTTCTCGAGCGCCGAGATGTTGCCGTGCGGCACGACGCGAAACTTACCGCGCAGAGACGGCATCTGGGACAGCAGGACGTCCCGGTGTGCGCAGCTCGGCACGATCAACCGGCGCGCCAGGTCCAGTTCGTTGCGGAAGTCGTCGCGGAACAGGGCGAGTTCGCGCCGCTGCTCCTCGTCGCTCATGTTCTCGCCGGCGGGGGCGCAGCCGAGGCAATTGGTCGGGCCCGCCTCGAGGGTGCAGTGGGTGTTGTCGCGGATGCGAAAAGCCTTGGGGCAACACGTCCACAGGTCGTGCAGGGTGCACACCGTGGGGACACCGGCATCGTGGCAGATCTCCACCAGGTTGCGTGACATCCGGATCCAGTGTTGGACGTGGACAAGATCGGGTCGCTGGCCCTCGAGCACCTTCTGGAGGAGCGGCTCGACCTCCGGGGCAAGGCTCTTCTCCCAGTTGTCCACGAACAGCCCGGTCCGGTGGAGCCGGTGGACGGGGATGCCCTCGTGCTCGGAGTGCTCGAGGCGAGGTTCCCACTGATCCGCGCCCGCGCCTTCGTGTGAACCGGTGAGCACCTCCACCTCGTGCCCGCGCGCGAGGAGCTCCCGGCACAGGGCGAGGACGTACGACTCGGTTCCCCCGCTGCACTCGGGAGGGAACCCGTGGGTGATCATCAGGACTTTCATGGTCGCCAGCGGCGGACGTCGGGATGATAGCAACTCCCGTGTCCGCGGTCATTTCGATGCCTGCGCGTTCGCCAACCGGGACGATCGCGCCAGGACCATGCCGGCCGAAGTCCTCCTGTACCACCCCCGTTTTCGAGACCGAGTGGCTATGATCCACGCCGATGGCGGCCATCGTCGAGATCGACAATCTCACCAAGGTCTACGGCACTTTCACCGCGGTGTCGGAGTTGGATTTCCGGGTCGACGCTAGCGAGATCGTTGCGTTGCTCGGCCCGAACGGCGCGGGCAAGACCACCACGATCAAGATGCTCATGGGCATCCTGGCTGCGAGCGGCGGGACGGCTCGCATCCGTGGACACGACTGCTTCCGTGAGCGCGCCGACGTCATGCGTTACGTCGGCTACGTCCCGGACGACCCCGTGTTCTACGATTACCTCAGGGGTTCCGAGGTCCTGCGCTTCGTCGCAGAGATGCACGGGATGTCGCCGGCCGAGGGTTTCCGTCGGGCGGACCCGCTCATCGAGCGCCTAGATCTGGGAAGTGCGCTGGAGGAGTATGCGGTGAACTACTCCCGCGGCATGAAGAAGAAGCTCGCCATTATCTGCGCTCTCCTGCACCAACCCGTCCTCGTGATCCTGGATGAACCCACCAACGGGCTCGACCCGTTCGCCACCCGGGCCTTGCACGCCATGATCCAGGAGCTCGCGGAGGATGGGGCGGCCGTGTTCTACAGCACGCACCTGCTCGACCAGGCGGAGAAGCTCTGCGATCGCGTGGG
>JABSRK010000213.1 GCA_013213915.1 Planctomycetota bacterium | reverse complement strand
AACACCAGGGGGTAGAGGCACTGGGTCTGATGTCGCCACATGGGGTTGATGCCGAAGAGCACGACGTGTCCCTCTCCGAGGGGGACGTCGATGACGGTGGGGGTGCCCGCCAGCTCGTTGCCGCCGGCCAGCATGCCGCTGATCAGGAGCTCCTTGTGGTCCCTGGCGAAGCGGATGATGGTCCGGGGACGAGGCGCGCTGGCGCCGCCGCGTCCGCGTCCGCCGCGTCCGCCGCTCCCGCCTGCATCGTCCTTCGTCGGCTTGCCCAGATCCGGGTGGCGGCCCTGGACACGATCGGGATCGTCCACGGTGCCCCGGCCGGTGGCGCGCGCCTTGCCGCCCAGGAGCCGGTCCGACTGCGTGCCGGAACCACCGCCTCGTCGGCCGCGGCTGCCCCCACCACCGGCAAGAACTGGCGACCGGCGGAAGAAGACGCCGAGGGTCTCACCGTATCCGTACGCGATGGGACTGTATCGATCGACCACCTCACCTTTGAGCACGGTGCCGCTCACGCGGAGATCGGTGGTCTCCTTGATGGAGACGCCACGTGCGAGACCGAAGTGGATCGGCAGGGAGGCGCTGCTCTGGATGGCCACGAAGGCTCCTCCGTCACGCACGAAGTTGCGCAGGTGGAGGACGCCTTCGAGGGAAAGCCCGCCGCGCATGTCGTCGGTGGTGTCCTGCTTGCCGATGTTGGGGGCGAGCTCACTGGCCTTCCACGGGATTGGCTTCCCGGTCATGGGGAGCCCGTCGACGATGCTCAAGGCGTCGCTGGATGAGGGGCCGAACACGATGACGTCGTACTTCTCTCGCAGCTTCGGGTCGTCGCGAACTTCATGGACCGAGATGTAGTCGTAGGGGATCCCCTTGTGGTCGAAGGCCATGCGGACCCAGCCCTCGTTCTGGGTCGAGGTCCAGGTGTGCATGATGGCGATGCGCGGGACGCCGACGTCGTGCCGGCGGACGTCCGGGAGTTCTTCCACTGCGTGAGCGACGAAGCCGTGGGCGACGCTCGCCTTGTTGAGGACAGCTTCGGTGACGGCGGCGCGCTCGATGATGAACGTGCCCGCGTTGAAGGACTTGCCGTTCGCCTCGAAGCTCTCCTCCGCGGCGGACAGCTTCACGCCGGGATGGGCGAAGCGGAAGGTGGCGAGGGCGTTGTCGGCGTTGTTGTCGATCAGGTAGGCGGCCACGCTCGGTCCGCTCTCCAGGCCCCTGATTTCCCCCGGTGCGCTGATGGCGTTCGAAACCTGTTCCATGGGAACCTCAAGCACGGCCACGTCTTCGATGCGCTGCGTCTCGGCGTTGAACAGGGGGCCAAGGGTCCAGCCCGTGTCGTCGTAGGGCCGCGGGTCGTCCACGTTGAAGTAGGCGCGGTCCAGCAGCATGTCGGCGACGCGGCAGTAGGGCTGGTCCATCCGCACCACGTAGCTGCCGGCAGGGATCTCCTGCTCTCCGATGGTCGCGGCCTCCTTGGTCTTGTGGATCTCGCAGCCCTGCACCACCAGAGCGTTCAACAGATCGGCCTGCTGTCCCCTGCGGCGGTCACTGGAGGGGAACACGTACGCCGCTGGCCCTGCGTGCTGGGGTTTCTCGCAGGAGCGCTTGCTCTTGAGATAGAAGTTCTCCAAGAACTTCTCCTTGTGCGTCGCGACGTAGTTCATCGCGATCAGGATCCCACTCTGCTGCATGTTGACGTTGTTGCGAATCGACCACATGGTCGACGGCAGGGGGGGGTTGGGCCGGTACCACGTGCGGGTCGATCGGGACGTGATGCGCCGCGTGTTCCCGTCACCGGCGCCTTGTGTCTCGTAGAACCGGCCGATGGAGTTGTGGGAGTTGGCCGCGGTCATGGCGTAGTTGGCACCCCACCCGTCGTAGAAGCTGTGGGTCCAGACGCCGGGGACGCCGCGCTTGGTGAGCTCGGAGACCTCCTGGTAGGCGAGCACGTGCCACTCGTCGATCAAGATCGGATCGACCCACGCGTTGTACGGGCCCGTGCCGGTGGATGCGTAGAGGTGGGACGCGGACTCGTGCAGGTCGTGCATCACCTGGGGCTTCCATTCCAGGTACATCCGCATGAGCTTGCGGCTGAGTTCGAGACCGAGCAGCATGCCGTCGCGGTTGTTGTCGTGGGCGACGTACTTGCCCCAGTACAGGAGCCGGGGGACGCGGGCCTCCTTGTCTGCCAGCTTGAGCTTCTGCAGGTCGACCCGCTTGTCCCGCCCGTCCGGTTCGAGCACCGGGATCGCCGCGAAGATCATGTTGTTCCGGATGGCGCTGACGAAGGGGGTCTCCTCCACCGCGAGCCGATAGGCGAGCTCCATCAGCATCTCGGGGGACCCGGTCTCCGGCGAGTGGATCGCTCCCGTCGCCAGGTAGATGGGTTTGCCCTCGCCGATGAGCCGTCGCGCCTCGTCTTCCGCGAGGCCGCGCGGATCCGCCAGCCGGTCGTTGACCGCCTTGTAGCGATCCAGGTTGCGCATGTTCTCTTCGCTCGACACCAGCACCAGGATGGTCTCGCGCCCCTCCTCGGACTTGCCGAGGTCGATCACCTCGACGCACGGCGACGCCGCCGCCAGGGCACGCAGGTACTTGTGCACCTCGTGGGAGTACGACAGGACATCCGCGGCGCCGGCGATGTGTCCGAGCACATCCAGCGGTGTGGGTACCCCTTCCTTCGCCGGGAGGTGATCCACGAACTCGGTGGAGAAGCACGGATCGGTGGTGTGCTTGCCGATCTCCGCCGTGTACCGCTCATCGAGGGACTGCCCTGGGGGCGTGCCCTGTTGAGCGGAAAGCGGCGCGATCAGGAGGAACGCCGGAAGGACGAAGTACAGGTGGACGGGGCGAAGGCTGCGCATGACCAAGACTCCCTGGCACGGGGGACGGGGGGGGGCGTCGATCTTAGCCCCGTTCCGGAAATCCCGGCTTTCTGGATCAGCGGTCCTTCTTCGGTGGATCGAGGATCTTCCTGAATCCGAGGCTCCATCTCAGGGACCCGCGTCGACTATGCTGGTTCCACGGAGGCAACCCATGGCTGACGACAAGCGCGATGCAGAGACCAAGGGCGAAGAGGAGGAGCGCTGGGAGATCGACCCGGAGCGGAGCACAGCGGAGGAGATCGTCCTGCGGCCCGCGCGGCATCCGTCGCGCGGACACACCCGCACGTTGGGCGACATTGCGGAGGTGCTCCGAGACGGGGACAAAGCAGCAAAGAAGACCGATGAGTCGGTCGACGAGGACAGCGACACGGAGGCGTGATCCAGCGAACTCCTGGGTCCTCAGTGGGTTGAGTCTCCCGGCATGGGCCGTGGCGCCAGGTTTCATGCACAAAATTTGCCTGTCGGTTAGCTTATATCCGGGTGGTCCCCCCAACGAACCATGGAGCAATGATGAAGAAGCTGCAGTTCCTGTCCCTCTGCCTCTGCGTCCTCGCTGGCCCTGCTCTCGGGCAGCTCACAGTCACCAACATGGCGACCTCGCCGCCGTCGACGGCGACGACTATCGGGGCGTGCCACACCGTCGACCTGGCCACCGTTCAGGTCGGAACGGGTAGCTGCCTCCGCAGTGGAGCGGCTCCCTCGAACCAGTGCTTCTTGCCGACCGGGGTCGCCCTCGATCCGACGACCGCGGGCGGATGCCCGCTCCTCGGCGCGACCGGAGCGCCCACCAACGCTGGTTTCACCATCGAATTCTGGTTCATGCCGTCCGCTTCCGGGCTCTTCGCCTACACCTTCGGCGATGCCTCCTGGGTCGGTGCGGCCGGGGCCTTCCGCTGCTTCATGAATGGCGCGGCCGGGGTCGGCAACTTCCTGCTCCGCGGGCCGCTCACTCAGCTCGCAACGGCCGGCGCGCCCCTCACCACGGCCGTGCCTGGCACGTGGATTCACTTCGCCGTGGTCGTGAACGGCAGCGCCAACACGATCACGTGGTACGTGAACGGCGCCTTGAACAGCACGGGACCCGCCAACATCGCCGGGTCGGGCACCAACTTCACGTGCATGGGATACAACGGTTCGTCCGCCGTGGGAGCGGATGGCAACTACGACGATTACCGGGTGTACAACTGGGCTCGAGACGGGGCGGACATCACGGCGGACTACAACGATGGCCTGAATGGGATCGGTGTGTTCGGGCAAGCTCCGCTCGGGCCGTCCACCTGCTTCAACCTCCCGGACGAGGCCTACTACGAGATCGATGTCTCCCAGAACGCTCACAACGCCACCATCGCTCGGGGCACGGAGCCCGGCTACGCCTACACACGCCTGTTCACCGACGGTGATGCCCTGAACTGGGGCGTCTCATCGCCGGCTCCGGGGCCGTTCCCGGGCTCCGCTCTGATCAACGTCTTCTTCGGTGCCGGTGCCTCTCCGCGCGTCGAAGGCTACAACGATCCGACCGCGGTCCCCGGCGGTCCCTACGTGACGATCCTCGGTACCACGAGCTACGGCGGCCTCCAGTTGGGGCACTGCCTGTCGACGCCCGTCAGTGGCGCTTCGCTCCTGTTCATGTGGCCCGACAGCATCGGTCTCGGTGCGTTGGGCCTCGCCCCGTGCGGTGGCTCGGCGATCCCATCGACGTATGTCTACGGTGCCGGGCTCACCCCGACGAACCCCTTGTTCGTCGTGCCGACCGGGCTCTTCAACACCGGCGACCGCATCGATCTCCAGTGGCTGGCGCCGGATTCCACCTTCTTCCAGGCTGGCGGCCTCGCCACCAGCAACCGTACGGTGTACGAGTACGTGGCCGCCACCCCTGGCGAGCATGCGCACGTGGAAGCTCGTGGTCTGAGCCCCATGCAGGTCGCGACGTTCTTTGAGATCCACAACACGGGCAACATCCCGATCCAGCAGATCTGCATCGATCTCTCGGCGACAGGAATCCTCTGGTCGCCGACGGCGGCCATGAACTCCGGTGGCACCCTCACCACGATGGACACTTTCCGCCGCGACACCCATCTCATCTGTGACCTCGACACCACGCTGGGGCCGACGCTCAACGGCCTACACGTCAACACGCTCGTGCCCCCGGCCACCGGCGCCAATCTGTGTTTCGACTTCCTCTCCGTTACCGGCCCCGGTGGCGGCTTCGAGGGGCCCACGGATCACTTCATCTTTGACTGTCAGCTCGCGCCCACGACTGGCTCCGGCGCGACGCTGGCCGGCGCTGCGGTCACCATCACCTACTTCACCGGGGTGGTGCAGACCGGCACGATGATCGCTGATCCGGCAGACCCCAACGCGGCTGTTCTGGACACCTAGGCCGCCCGCGTTTTCCGGCGGACAAGGGGTCTCGGCGCACGCTTGTGTGCTCCGAGGCCCCTTTTCGCGTTCGAAGCGCGGTTCGTCGCTTCTTGACGGCTGCGCCGTGCTACCCGGGGAGGATGTACGACAGCGCCGCCGTCACCGCGTTACACGCGCACGCCAGCAGCAGCGCGCGGCGCCAGGGCAGGCGCGTCACGGCGGCGTAGCCGGCGGCCTCCAGTGCCACCACCAAGATCTCGGCTGTGGTCCAGGTGAGGAGCTCCTCGCTCACGCACCAGGTGGCCAGGGGGTGGCTGACCAGGTTCAACAGGATGAGGTCCCGGGCCACGGTCCCGCGTCGGGTACGGCACAGGATCATGGCGATGCCGAGCTCGACGAGGATCGTCAGCCCGAGCAGCGGAAGGTAATCCACGAAGGCTGTCACGCGGGACTCGGCTGGGTGATGGCTGTGAGGGGTGTGACCGCGAGGAGAAGCAGGGGAATTTCGATCCACGCATGGACCGCGGCGAACACGCCGTAGGCCCGGCGGGCGTCACCGAAGGAGAGCGCGAATCCCACCAGGGTGAACGCGCCGACGGCGGCGAGCAGGCGCGGGAAGACCTTGCCGCGGGGCCACGGAATCGTGGTCTCAGCCTCGTCGGCTTCGTCGAGCAGCCGCGGTAGCACGTGGATGACCACGGTGTAGTGCAGCACCTGCAGGTACACGGCGGCGACGAACAGGTCGGTGGCGAACGCGGCGTCCAGCCAGGGCGCCGGCACGAACGATCCCAGGTGGGCGGACAGGGGGCCGGCCGGGAGCAGGGATGCGTCGGGGCTGATCCATCCGGCCTGCGCCAGCAAGAGACGGGGCCAGCCCGCCACGAGCATGGCTGGAACCAACCCGAACGCGACGGCGCACGCCGCGAGGGCCTTGCGCCGCGCGGTGCCGCGCAGGCGCTCGGCGAGGAACCCCACGGGGGTGAGATTGTGGAGCACAGCGAGCAAGACCAGCGCCACCGTGGGTGCTGTCACGCAGCCGAAGCTCGCCAGAGCGACGACCAGGATGCCAAGCAAGAGGGGAGCGATGCCGTGTCGTGCGAGGCGGGGCAAGGTCACCGCGGCTAGCCCCGCCAGGATCATCAATTCGACGGGCGCCCGTTCGGCCCCATCCCAACCGGCGAGGCCGGCGACGCGGCCGATCACGAGGACGCCGAGCAGCGCGCCGAGCCCGACGAGCAGCGGTCGAGTGAGACGGGCGCGGAACCGAACGTCCACATATCGCAATTCAGCCAGCACATGGGGCAGGCCGAACGCCGCCAGGCTCAGCGTGTAGACGAGCAGGGGCGCGGCCGT
>JABSRK010000212.1 GCA_013213915.1 Planctomycetota bacterium | reverse complement strand
CGCAGCCCAGGACGCCCTCGACATCCAGGGCCTCGGGGAGAAGTTGGTGGACCAACTGGTGGACGAAGGTCACGTGAAGACCCCGGCTGACCTGTTCCGGCTCGACCTGAAGACCCTGGCAGCCCTGGATCGCATGGGCGACAAGTCTGCCGAGAACCTGGTGGGCGCCCTGGATCGCACGCGACACACCACCTTGGCCCGCCTCGTGTGCGGGCTGGGCATCCGCCACGTGGGCGAGGTCGTCGCCGAGATCGTTGCCGTCGAGAGCCGCACCCTGGAAGGCCTCTGCGCCATGGACGAGGAGATCCTCGCCGCCATTGATGGCGTCGGTCCCGTCGTCGCGAAGAGCCTGCGCGCCTGGTTCGACGAGCCGCGCCACGCCGCCCTGGTGCGAGACCTGGTCGAGGTCGGGATCAGCTACCCTGAGCCCGTGCGAGCGACGGCAGGCGCCGTCCTCGACGGCATGACCGCCGTGGTCACGGGCACGCTTCCCGGGCTGTCGCGCAAGGAGGCGCAGGCATTGCTCAAGGAGCACGGAGCGAGGGTGGCGTCGAGCGTCTCCAGGAACACCACCTTTCTCCTCGCAGGAGAGAGAGCGGGCTCCAAGCTCGAGCAAGCCGGGAAGTCAGGCGTCCCCATCCTCACTGAGGACCAGCTCCGCGCCTGGCTGGCCGGAGGGGATTCCCCGATCCAGTGAAGATGAGATTAATCGAGATCCTCCACCCTTCATCGGATAACCGCGCTCCGCTACCGTGCGCACGGAACAGCGCTCAAGAGCCACGCCTGAGAACGATCATCGTCTGACCGAAACAGCTTCCACTCGATGCGATCCGCGACACTGCCACCGATCTCCACCAAGCCCTTCAAAGATGGAAACCGGGGCACGAACCCCTGGCTGCGATCTCTCCTGGTCCTGGGCCTCCTCTATCTCTTCCTGGTCGGCATCACCGCGCTGTCGTCCACGCTCAAGTCCATGGGGGCCAGTGAAGCAGAGGGAATGATCCAGGCGATCAGGAACCCGTTCGCCGCGCTGTCAGTTGGCATCCTCGCCACGGTCTTGGTGCAGTCCTCCTCGGTGACGACGAGCTTGATTGTCGCTGCCGCTTTCCAGACCGCCCAAACCGGGGTTGGTCTCGAGGACGCCATCGAGCCGTTCATACCGATGGTCATGGGGGCGAACATCGGGACCACGGTCACGTGCACACTGGCTGCGCTCGGCCACGTCACGCGCGATGTCGAATTCGAACGTGCATTCGGCGGCGCGACCATGCACGACTTCTTCAATCTGATCACGGTGGCCATCCTGCTGCCTGTCGAGCTCGCGACAGGCTTCCTGCGGAGCTCGGCTGTCTGGCTCGTCCAGACGCTCCAACTCGGTGACGGGATGAAGTTCGACAGCCCCGTGAAGAGCGCAGTGAAGGAGGGCTACAAGGCCATAGAGTTCTTGGCGAAGGACGTGTTGGGGATCTCGGGCACCTTCCTCCACGGCACGATGATCGCCGTGGGCATCGGCCTGATCTTCCTCTGCCTCGTGTTCATCACCAAGAACATGCGAGCCCTGATGGCCACGCGCTTCGAGCGGATCATGAATCGGACCCTGCAGAAGAGCGGGGTCGTGGGCATGTTGATCGGCATGTTGATCACCGCCGCGGTCCAATCATCGAGCATCACCACCTCGATCCTGATTCCCATGTTCGGTGCCGGGCTGCTGTCTCACGCGAATGGTCTTCCGATCATGCTCGGCGCGAACATGGGGACCACCATCACAGCGCTACTGGCCGCCGTCGCTACCGGGCCGGCCGGGCTCGCCATCGCGTTCGTACACCTGCTCTTCAATCTGACTGGCATCCTCATCCTCTACCCCATCGAACGGGTGCGCATGATCCCGATCCGATTGAGTGAAGGTCTCGCGCGGGCAACAGTGGCCTCCAAGTGGTGGCTCCTGCTCTTCATGGGAGGCACCTTCGTGGGCATCCCTCTTCTCGGTATCATGTTCTTCGGATAGCTCACTATGTTCAGTTGGTTCAAGAGCATCACACCCTCGGCTTCGGATGGATTGGGCACGATGACGTCGGAGTTCGGCCACATGCTGGACGCTGGGCGCCATTGCTTCGATGTCGCCGCCAATGCGCTGCTCGGCGGGACCGATCCCGAGGTCATTCGCAAGGACCTCTTCTTGACGGATCGGAGCATCAACGAGGCCGAGCAGAACGTCCGCCGTCATCTCGTCGTGCACGTATCGGTCCACGGCGCGGCGAGCCTGCCCGCGTGCCTGGTCCTGATGACCGTCGTCAAGGACGCCGAGCGCATCGGCGACTACGCCAAGAACATCTTCGATCTCACGCCGCGAGCGGGGGCCATCAGCACTGACTCCTCCGCACACAGCGACCTCGTTGAGCTCAAGGACGCGGTCTCCGCGGCGCTGGCCAAGACACGCAAGGCGTTCGACTCGCAGGACGAGGATGAGGCACGCGCGCTCGTACGCCAGATGAACGAGATGGAGGACCGGTGCGACCAGAGCATCGAGGAGATCCTCGCAAGCGAGAGCGAGCACAACGCTCCCGCGACCCTCGTTCTCGCTTACCGCTACTTCAAGCGAGTCATCTCCCACTCCATGAACATCACGACGTCGATCTTCATGCCCCTCGACAAGATCGACTACTTCGACGAGAAGCCGCGTCCGGAGATTCCATGACACGCCGCAGATGCGGGGCTGATATCCTCCGCTCATGACCCTCTCGCCGGAGGTCGCACGGGAGCGGCTCCTCGACGCGCGCGTCTACCTGCTGATGACGCGCAGCCTGTGCCGGCTCGATCCGCTCGTAGTGCTCGACGAAGCCCTCACGGCCGGCGCCGATGTCGTCCAGGTCCGCGAGCCGGGCTGCGGGGATCGCGAGTTGCTCGAATGGGTCCACGACGTCCGCGAAAGATGCGCGCGCCACCGCGTCCCCGTGATCGTCAATGATCGGATCGACGTGGCCATCCTGGCGGGGGCGGACGGGGTCCACGTGGGGCAAGGAGACCTGCCGCCTCGGGCCGTGCGCGAGCTTGCCGGGGAAGCGCCGATCCTCGGCCTGAGCACCCATGACCTGGAGCAGGTCAAGGAATCCGCCACCGAGCCTGTCGACTACATCGGCGTCGGACCCGTATTCGACACCTCCACGAAGGACACTCCCGGACTCGGCGCCGACTGGTTACGCGACGTCTTGCCCCACGCGGTCGTCCCGGCGTTCGGGATCGGAGGCATGGGAACGGCCACGGTCACGGAGGCAATCGACGCGGGCCTGAGACGGATCGCCACGTCATCCGCCGTGTGTGGCGCCGAAGAGCCGGGCGCGGTCATCCACGCGTTGCGAGAGTCGCTGGAAGCGGGAGGCCGCTGACGTGGCGCGGGACCGTACATCCCGGCCGAACTGGGTCGCCCTCGTCCTCTCCCTCGTGGCGGGCCTGGGTCACCTCGTGATCGGACGCCCGCGGCGGGGCCTGCTGCTCTTCATCGGCGCGTCCGCTTGCTGGAATCTCGCCTTCGTATCCTGGCTCGCGCCGGTGGAACCCCTCGGCTCATGGTCGCTACGATTTGGTATCGGAACGGGTGGAGCGTTGAGCTTGTTCGCGCTCATCGACGTGTTCAGACTCGCGGTCTATGCGCGGCTCCCCCACGGCGTCACGCGACGCGAGGAGCGCCTGAAGGAAGCAGTAGACCTCTACCTCCAACGCAAATTCCGTGAGGCACGCAGGCTCCTCGACAGTCTCCTCGACGTCGACCCCGCTGACCCCGTCGTACGCTTGTACCTGGCGACGCTGGAGCGGCGCGACGGCAGCCCCGACCGAGCTTCTCACCATGCACGCAAGGCGCTCGCGGCCGCACCCCATCATCCGTTCCAACCCGAGATCGAACGCGAACTGCACCTTGCCAGATCGTCGCGGTGATCAGTTGCCCGAGGCGCCTGGGCGAACCGCAGCGTTCAGGATCGCGTCCTGGATCATCTGACGCGCCTCCGCCGTCGCCGCGAACTCCTCGATCTTGCGCAGGCGCGTCATGTCATCCCGGGTGCAGACCCGGTTCAGATAACGCGCCTCCCCGAGCGTGAGCTTGCCGCGCCGATCGATCCGTTCGAGGACAATGCGTGAGATGTCGGCACCCTGGTACACGCCGACATGCAGGTCGACCATGGAAGCAAACCGTCCGTCCGCATTTGGTGCGTCGGCGGCATCCATCAGCTTGCGAGTGAGGGTCTGGTCGCCGGACTGCATGACCGCCATGACCGCGGCGGAACGCAGGTCGCGCTCGGGGTGGTCGTCGTTGCGATCGCCGAGGTCGCTGAGGAGACGCGCGGGGCCCGTCGCCAACTCGTACGCCGCCAACCTGGCCTCGGGATCGGAGACGACGTGACCGAGGCACTCCACGGCTACGAAGCGCTCCGCGTCCGTGAGACGATCGTCCTTCCAGACTTCGCGCAGATGATCGGCGGCGCCCTCCCAACCGCTCTGTGCGATGCGGATTGTCGCCTGACTACGGATCTTCGGTTCGTCGAGCTGCGCCTTGATCTCGATGAGCGTCCTCGCTGCCAACGGCGTGCCCTGTCCAGCGATCGCGTCAACGGCGATCCACGGATGGTGACCCACGAGCTCCTTCAACGGCTCGATGACCCGGTCGTCCCTCACGTACCGGAACAGCCACGACAACGCGTAACGCGCCGTCGGATCCTCCATCATGCCCCACGCCTCGACCAGGAAATCGACGTCCGCGTCCTTGCGCGACGGGTCCTGCGCCCACGCACTGATGACCCGATGGATGTCATCCTTGGCGAAACTACGGTCGAGCAGCCGTGCTTCCTGGCCAACCGTCTTGCGGATGATCTCGTAGACGGCGGCACCGACCTCGCCGCGCGCGTCGCACAGGCCCTCGAGCCCGACTCGCGGACGGGACTTGGGTTGAGCCTTCGGCGCGCGTGGCCCGGGGACCTCCTCCCCGGAAGCGCCCCCCGGGCCACCGGCACTCCCAGCATTCTGAGTCCCCTCGGACACGTCTGTGAGGGAGGCGGGGGCTCTCCCGAGCCCGCCCGAGAGGGCGAACCAGACGAGAACGACGCCGAGGGCGATCCCCATCACGAGCGCGAGTTGACGCATGTTCATTTCCTGGCCGAAGGCGAGAGGCGTAGCCTGCCATCTTGGCAGGGGGCGAAAGCCGCGTCTCCCCCATCTGACAACTTGTCACCGACCCCGGGGACCGGTACGCGCCTCCCAGGCTGAGAGCCCTCATTTTTGCAAAGGCCGGAGGGGCCGCGCAAGCCGTAGTTCCCAGAGGCACGGAAGTTGCTCCCCAACCACCCAGCCGGATTTCCGGAGTCACCACCACCATGGTCGCCATGCCCCGTCCTCTCCACGCCCTCGTCGTCGATGACGACCGGGGAGTCCGTCTGGCCGTTGGAGAGGCCCTGGAGGCGGCCGGACATCGGTCCTTTCCCGCCGCGTCGGCGGAAGAGGCCATCGAGGTGGTGCGCTTCCATCCGGTGCACTTCTCCATACTGGACGTCCACGTACACGCCGACGACGGGCTGCGCATCTTCGCCAGCCTGCTCCAGGTCATGGGCTCCTTGCCCGTGATCTTCATGTCCGGAGCCTTCACTCCGGACATCGTCGAGCGCGCACAGGGGCTTGGGGCGCACCGCTGCCTCGACAAGCCCCTGGACATCCACTCGCTCCTCGGAGCGGTGGCGGAGTTGATCGATCTGGAGAGTCTTTAGGGCCCGGGAGAAACCCGGGCAGGAGAAGGGAGTCCATGGCAAGCCTGCGCCCCCTGAACGACAAAGTGATCGTGCGTCGCGTCGAGGCCGAAGATCAGACGGCCGGCGGCATCTATCTTCCCGACCAAGCCAAGGAGAAGCCCAAGGAGGGCGTCATCGAGGCGGTCGGCGACGGCAAGCTCCTCGACAACGGCGAGCGCGGCGGCTTCCAGGTGAAGCCCGGAGACCGCGTTCTGTTCTCGTCCTATGCGGGAACGGAGGTCAAGGTCGAAGGCGACGAGCTGATGGTCATGGGTGAAGAGGACATCCTCGCGATCCTCGGCTAACGCCGGGACGCAGAGAAAAGAGGTTTCAAAATGCCAGCAAAGAAGATCGCATTCGACCAGGAGGTCTACGAGCACCTCCGCAACGGCGTCAACAAACTCGCGCGCGCCGTGAAAATCACGCTCGGGCCCCGGGGCCGCAACGTCGTCATCGAAAAATCGTTCGGTGCCCCCACCGTCACCAAGGACGGCGTCACCGTGGCGAAGGAGATCGAGCTCCAGGACCCCTACGAGAACATGGGCGCCCAGATGGTGAAGGAAGTCGCGAGTAAGACTTCCGACGTTGCCGGCGACGGTACGACCACCGCCACCGTGCTCGCTCAGGCACTGTTCCGAGAGGGCAGCAAGCTCATAGTCGCCGGTATGAACCCGATGGAAGTCAAGCGCGGTATCGACGCCTCTGTGATTGCGATTACCGGTGAACTCTCACGGGTATCGAAGACCCCACGCGATTCGGCAGAGATTGCCCAGATCGGCTCCATATCGGCCAACAACGACCCGACGATCGGCGAAATCATCTCCGAGGCCATGACAAAAGTCGGC
>JABSRK010000211.1 GCA_013213915.1 Planctomycetota bacterium | reverse complement strand
GGGTTGGGCGCTGCGATCCCCTCGGTCGTTGCCGTGCTCGCGTGGCTCTGGTTGCGCGCCGAGGTTCTCGGAAACCTGGCGTCCGTGAGCGATCCGGTGCTCGCTCAATTTCCTGTCGCGGCTTCAATCTCCACGGCGCTCGCAGTCATCGGTAGCTACGACCTTCAGGCGCTCGTCCTGCCCCTTTGGTTGCATCCGACCCCGTCCGTTCAGGAAATACCACCCGCGGTCGGTTCGAGTGATCCGCGGGTCGTCGTCGGGATCGTGGCCGTCGCCGCGCTGGTCGCCGGGGTGGTGGTCGCGTGGCGCCGAGCCCCCCGGATCGCGTTCGGACTCGCGTTCTTCGGGGGCGCTCTCCTCCCGGTAACGAATCTGCTCGTGCCCATTGGCGCCCTGGCGGCGACCCGGTTCCTCTATCTCCCGTTGACGGGAATCGCCGTGGCGATCGCGGCGGGGTGTGCGCGCCTGGGCGGCACGCGCGGCCGCGTCGTCGCGTGGGTGCTCGCCGGATGGTTCGTGGTGGTCCCTGGTGTCTTGTGCCACTTCGAGGTCGATGTCTGGGCCGACCAACGAACGTTGTTTACCGAGGCGACGGAGCGCTACCCGGGCGCGCCGCGGGGGTGGTACGAGGTAGGAGTCATGGAGCGCGCGGCGGGCGGCGATGGGGAGGCCTCCAGGAGAGCTGAACTGGCGTTCGATCGCGCCATGGCGTGCGATCTGTACGAGATCCCGGGACGTCCCGGGGTCTACCACGAAGACACCGTAGAGGTCGTCTACCAGGCCGCAATGAGCCGAGCGGGTCTGGCGCAGCAGTTCCTCGGTGCGAGCATCCGTCGGGAGCGCTTCGAGCTCGATGCTGCCATCGACCAGACGGAACACGCCTTGAGGCGAGCCTTCGAGGCGACCCGGTTAGGTCTGCGGATCGCTGCAGGGGGGGGCGGCGCGAAGACGGACTGGACATCGCTGGGTACGGACGTCCTCTTCCAACGCGTCAGCCTGCGTCTGCAGCGACTCGAGGTTCTGCGCACGGTTCTGGGTCCTGAACAGCGTGCGAGCGCGTTGGCGGGAGTCTCCCTCATCGTCAAGCAGATGCGTGACCTCCAGCCGAGCAGCCTGAGAACAGCTCTTGCGGAGTTGCAACTCCGCTCGGCGCGGAACCAGATGAGAACAGGGGAGTTAGGGCGTGCGCTGAAGAGCCTGTACCAGCGATCCCTGGAGACGTCCATTTCGGAGGCGCGTGACGTGGTGCAGACGTACGTGGCCTACCTCATCGCTCAGGAACACCCTGACCAGGCGGCGCGCGCCTTTCTCGACGCCCATTTCAAGGGCGTCATCACCCCCAACGCGCTCGAGTTGTGCCGCGCGGGGCTCGCGGCCGTCGAGGCCGGTGACGTGACGACGCGGTCGCTCGGTGCGCGTGCGTTGCGTGAAGTGATCGCGCGACCGAAGGGCGTCGCGCCGGCGTTGCTCGCCAAGGCGCGGTTGGCGGTGTCCAGATAGCCGAGCGTTACGGCAGCGCGGCCACGCGCCACGACCCGTTCTCGCGGACGAGGTGTGCTTCGTGGGTCCCGCCGGTCGTGCGAACGCGGACGCGCGCGAGATTCCCCTCGATGGTCTCGGACTCGACCCTGTCCGCCGCATCAGCGGGAAGCGGTGGGATGCCGTGAAACCCGGGTCCGGCTACGAGGCGACGGAAGAGGATGAGACCCGCCGGACCGTCGGACGCGCGAGGCGGCGAGTCTTTGGGAGCGAGGGGGTGCCCGCGTCCGGCGATCCAGGCGGCTTCGGCTTCAGCCAGTGCTTGGCGACTGCTCGTGCTGAGGAGGTCGAACGCGTCTTCTATCTCGCCACAGACAAGGTGTTCCAGCCAGGCCTCCAGGACGGCTCCCGGACCCGGCTCGCCGCCGGAACCGAAGAGAAGGAGGGCCAGGAGGCCGGAACCGAAGAGAAGGAGGGCTGGGAGCCCGGCACCGTATCCCCGTCTGCCCATGGCCCCGATCTTCGCTCATGAAGGCCGATCTGCAAGGGGCCGGGCTCTTCGCCGGGGGTAGGGTTGTGGTGGAGGCGGTTCCTGTGCTTGGTCCGGGGCCCGCCTGTCTCTAATATCGGGGAGTGGAGCTTCTGGGCCCCTCCGCGCCCGGGGTATCGACGCCATGACGAAACTCGTTGCCTCTCTGCTCGTTCTCGCCGCTTGCTTGCCGGCTCAGTCCTCGTCCAAAGGAGCCAAGATCTCGTGCCCTGAAGAGACGTGGGATTTTGGCTCGGTGCCGCAGCAGCAGGAGCTCAAGCACGTCTTCAAGATCAGGAACGTGGGCGACGATGTGCTCGACATCCGGCAGGTCATTCCTTCGTGCAACTGCGCCGCAGCGATGCCAAAGAAGACGCGGCTCGCTCCGGGGGAGGAGACGGATATCGACGTGATTCTGAAGACCCTCACGTTCAAGGGCCGCCTCGAGAAGGTCGTCACGGTCGTCAGCAACGACCGTGGCCGTCCGCAGCTTCGCCTCAATCTTTCGGGCGAGGTCTTGCCGCCGTACTACGTGAAACCATCCGTGCTGAACTTCGGGAAGTTCTCGAAGAGTGATCCCAGCAAGGAGCTCCTGTTCAAGGTGGTGACGTTGGCTGGCACCCAGATCGAGATCAAGGAAGTCGTTTCGAGCAGCGGCTTGCTGTCCGTACGGCCAACCGGCGATACCCAGAAGCGTGCGGACGGGAGCAACAGCCGCAGCTATGTGGCGCAGGTGAAGTCCGGCGCCACCGTCGGGCTCATGCGTGCGAACGTCACCGTCGTCACGGACCACAAGAAGCTCGCCAGGACGGTCATCCCGGTGACGGCGGACGTCGCGGGCGAGGTCCTGCTGTCCTTGCAGAACCTCAACTTCGGTGCGTGCAAGTCGGGCCAGGAGAAGAGCAAGGAACTCGTCGTCAACAAGTCGGGAGCGGCCGACCTGGAGATCCTGGGCGTTGACGTTCTACCTGCAGGCCGATTCGACACGGTCGTCGAGGAGATCGAGAAGGGACGTAAGTTCAAGGTTCGCGTCAGCCTGAGGAAGGACGCCGCGCCCGGTTATCTGAAGGGCAGCGTCAACATCCGTACGAATTGCCCGGGGGAGAAGACCGTTCGTGCGTGGTTCCACGCTTTCGTCTCGAAGAACTGATGCGCGCGGCCTGCTCATCACGTCGCTTGTAGTAGCCGCAGGGTTGGCGTGGGGGGCATGTGGCGGAACCCCGGACTTCGCGGCCGCCGCTCCTGTGCCTGGGGCCCTCGCCGGACCGCTGATCGTGCTCACCGGCAACGAGAAGGGCTTCATCCGTCCGTGCGGATGCAGTAAGCCGGCGTTGGGTGGTGTGCATCGCCGCGCGACGTGGCTCGAGAAGCTGCGCAAGGAGGAGCCCGGTCTCCATCTCGTCAGCGTCGGCAATCTCCTCGTCCACGGTGGTCAGCAGCAGCGCATGAAGTTCGAGACGTTCATGATGTCCATGGACCTCATGGGCTACCAGGCGTTGGCGCCCGGGCCCGGAGAATTCTCTCTCGGCGTGGATTACCTCCTTGAGATGCGCTCGTTCGCGTCGTTCCCGTTCGTCGGCAACAACGTCTTCAAGGACGGGGAGCGGGTGTTCAAGGAGAGCGTGCGACTCGGCGACGGCCCGTACATCGTGACGGGGCTGGTCCCACCCCTGCCTGGGGTCGCCGGTGTGGTGGTCAAGGACCCGGTGACGTCTCTCAAGGAGTGGCTGCGCACGCTCGAGGTCGAGAGGGACCGGCCCATCGTCCTGTTCAACGGCGACCGCAAGGCCGCCGTAACGTTGGCTTCGGCCGTCCCCGCGGTGTGGCGGGACCGGGTCATCATCGTGTTCGGAGGGGCGTTCGATGGGCCGTTCGAGTTGACGGATACCGCTGTCCCGGTCCTCTCCGTCGGCAGCAAGGGACGCTTCCTTGCGTATCTGCGTCCGGAGGCCAGAACGCGCCTGTCCCACTTCCGCCTCGAAGAGGAGATCGCGGGACAGGAGGACGTCACCATGATGCTGGAGGGTTACCGGCAGTCTCTGGCAGACGAGAAACTCGTCGAGAAGTACCCGCGTCGACCGCTGGAAAACGGGTATCTCGGCGACGCATCCTGTGTCGAGTGCCACGAGGACTCCTGCAAGCTTCTCGACCCGACTCCCCATGAGCGCGCCTGGGCGAGCATCAAGGCCACCAATGATCACCACGATCCCGAGTGCGCCAGCTGCCACGTGACAGGCTGGGGCGACAGCACCGGGTTCATCACGGAGGCCAAGACCCCGAAGCTCATCAACGTCACCTGCGAGGCCTGTCACGGAGCCGGCGAAGAGCACGTCAACGTCCAGACCAAGACCCCCAACGGGAAGCTCGGTAAGGGCTTCTGCATCCGCTGCCACGACCCGGACAACTCGCCCCAATTCGACTTCGCCAAGTACTGGCCCAAGATCGCCCATCCCCCCGAGGGCAAGTAACACCCCCACGCTCGTGGCAAGCAGATCGCCGTGTCGCGGATTCTGACGCCCGTTTCGGGCCGGTAACGTTCGCGGAACGCCCTGGCGCCCCCGTCCCGCCGGCCAGGCAGCGGCCCTTCATTTGCGTTACTCCTGGGGGTACCCTCCGGCCCCTGGCCGCAAAGGAGTCGCGACGTGATCTTCGCCCGCCTGTCAGTCGCCGTGTCGTTGTTCCTCTTGGCTTGCCTGCCCGCCCAGGTGGTCGTGTACGTCAGCCATGACGAGGAGCACAGCCGCCAGATCCTGGACCTGTTTGAGAGCGAGTCCGGGATCGAGGTCTTGGCGACGTACGACACCGAAGCGACCAAGACCGTGGGCCTCGTCCAGAGGCTGATCGCCGAGTCGTCCAGTCCGGTGGCCGACGTGTTCTGGAACAACGAATGCGGTCAGACGGAACTCTTGAAGGAGAAGGGGCTGCTGCAGCCCTACGTGTCGCCCCAATCGAAGACCATTCCGGCGCACCTGAAGGACACGGGAGGGATGTGGACGGGGTTCGCGGCGCGGTCGCGGGTGCTGGTGTGGAACACCACCATGGTGACGGAGGCCGAGCTGCCGCAGAAGCTCGAGGACCTCACGGCCCCCAAGTACAAGGGCAAGCTCGCGGTCGCCAAGCCTCTGACCGGCACCACCCTGACCCACGTCGCGGCGCTGTACACCGTGTGGGGCGCGGAGCGGACTGAAAAGTGGCTCGACGGCATGCTGGCCAATGATGTCCTGTGGGACTCGGGTAACGGTCCGGTCGCGGACAAGGTCGGCGACGGCGTGCGGCCGTTCGGGCTCACCGACACCGACGACGTCAACGTTCGTCGGCTCGGCAACAAGCCGGTGCGCGCGTTCTTTCTCGACCAGGAGGAGGGCGGCCTCGGCAGCTTCGTGATCCCCAACTCGGTGATGATTCTCAAGGACGCGCCGAACGTCGAGAACGCGAAGAAGCTGATCGACTTCCTGCTGTCGCCCCGCGTCGAGAAGCTGCTGGCGGAGGGGGAGGCGGCCCAGATGCCGCTGCAGCCCGGTGTGGCGGTCCCCGAGCATGTCACGCCCGTCGACGAGCTGAACACCATGACCGTGGATTTCGCTGCGGTCGGTACGGTCCTCGAACAGCGCACGCAAGACCTGCACGACCGCTTTGCCATGGTGCAGGGCGGCAAGCTGGTCGAGGGCGATACCGGGTCCATGGCGTTGGTGTGGGCGGCCCTCGCGCTGGTACTCGCCGGTGTGTTCGTGTACCTGGCGGTCAAGCCCTCGGGCGGAGGCGCGGGCGGAGGCTCATGAGTTGGCAGGGACGGACCGGCCTCGCCCTCGTCTACGGAGCCGTCCTCCTCGCGCCCCTCGCCTGGGTGCTCGTCACCGCCCTTGAGCCCGAGGCGGGAGAGGCCTTCTCGCGAGCGACGGGCCGCGCGGATTTGGCGGGGGAGCTGGCGACCAGTATCTTCCTCGCCTTGCTGACGACCCTGTTCGCGGTCCTGATCGGGCTGCCACTGGCGTTGCTTTTGAACTTGCGGATGTTCCCGTGCCGCGGAGTCGTCGGCAGCCTCTACTTCCTCCCACTGCTCATCCCGCCCCACATCCACACGATCGCCTGGACGCGCGTCATCGGCGACAAGGGATGGCTGAGATTGTGGCTCGAGGAGATGTGGGGGTGGAGTTTCGACGTCCGCGCGGCGATCGGGGATCCGGGAACTGAGGCCTTTCTCGGGCACCTGTACCCCGGCCCCGCCTGGATCATGGCGTGCGCGTACTTTCCCCTCGTGGTGCTCGCGGTCGGCGCCGGGTTGCGGTCGCTCGATGGGGAGGGCATCGATGCTGCCCGGCTGCTCGGAGGGCGTCGCGCGGCACTGCGCCAGGTGATCCTGCCCCAGGTGGCGCCCCGGTTGCTCGCCGGCGCCGCGTTCGTCTTCATCCTCGCCTTGACGACCTACCCCGTGGTGTCCCTGCTCGACACGCCGACGCTGGTGCACCGCGTGTTCAGCGTCATGTCGCAGGCACACGGCAACCTCGCGGCTGCATCCATGGTCGGTCTGCCGCTCGTGATCGTCGCCGGGGCCGTCATCTTCGGGCTTGGTCGCATCGAGTCGCGAACGGGGTTTCGGCAGCGCGCCGGCGTCGCTCCGGCGCAGCGCCGCGCGGGGGTCGG
>JABSRK010000210.1 GCA_013213915.1 Planctomycetota bacterium | reverse complement strand
GGCGGGGCTAAGTCTGTCGGAAGCGGATCTGCAGCCTGATCTCGATCGTCGTCGGCCGGGGCAGTCACGGATCGTGACCCAGCGTCAGGAGGCGGATACGGCAGAGATCCTGTCGGGCGTCTTCGAGGGCACGACGACCGGGACGCCCATCGCCATCCTGATCCGTAATCAAGACCAGCGTTCAGCGGACTATGGCGACATCAAGGACAAGTACCGTCCTGGACACGCGGACTTCACCTTCGACCAGAAGTTCGGTCGCCGCGACTGGCGCGGCGGCGGTCGCTCGAGCGCGCGGGAAACTTCGGTGCGTGTCGCGGCGGGCGCCATCGCCAAGAAGCTGTTGGCCGAGCGATGGGGCATTCGAGTTGTTGGCTACGTCGTGCAGGTGGGAGACGTCTGCGCGACCATAGACGATCCTGCGTCGGTGACGCTCGAACAGGTCGAGGCGACGCCGGTGAGATGTCCGGATCAGGCAACGGCGGCGCGCATGATCGAGCTCATCGAGCAGGTGCGAGGTGATCGCGACTCGATCGGAGGCATCGCGGAGCTGTGTGCGGCAGGGGTGCCGGCCGGTTGGGGCGAACCCGTGTTCGACAAGCTGAAAGCCGACCTCGCGAAGGCCATGCTCAGCCTGCCGGCCGTACTTGGTTTCGAGTACGGCGCAGGATTCGGTGTCGCCACGGCGCGTGGATCACAGAACAACGACGCGTTCGTCTCTGAAGATGGAGCCGTGCGCACGCGCACCAACCGCCACGGTGGCATGCTCGGCGGCATCTCCAGCGGCATGCCCATTGTCATGCGTTGCGCGGTGAAGCCGACCAGTTCGCTCCCGCAGCCGCAGGATACGGTGACGACAAGCGGTGAAGCGACGACCATCGAGACCAAGGGACGCCACGACCCGTGCCTGCTCCCGCGTTTCGTCCCGATGGCGGAGGCGATGACCGCGCTTGTCCTGGCCGATCACGGGCTGCGCCAGGAAGGGCGATGAAAGCCATCGCATTTCCGACACCCCGGGTCCCCCGGGGGGAACGGTACTACGTCGTGCCGACAGTCTTGATCGGGCTACTCCTGGGTGCGTGTTGCGCGTCGGCGACATCCCGTCCCGAAACTTCCGCATCAAGCATCCGCCTCACTCCATCCGCGTCGCCGTCTCGCGCGTCGTTGCGCGGCCTGTGCGCCGTTGATGAGCGCGTGGCGTGGACGAGCGGTAGCGGCGGCGCGTACGGTCGGACGCACGATGGCGGCGCGACGTGGAGTTTCAACGTGGTGCCGGGCGCGCGCATGCTCGACTTTCGCGACGTGGTCGGCTTCGACGCCGATCGTGCGTGGCTCATGTCCGCAGGACCGGGCGCTGGTTCGCGCATCTACCGCACCGAAGACGGTGGGCGTCGATGGCGGCTGCAATGGGAAAACCCGCACGCCGAGGGCTTCCTGGACGGCATGGATGCGTGGGATGACCGCCGCGCGATTGCGTATGGCGATCCCGTTGGCGGGTACATGTACGTCTTGCTTACAGGCGATGGCGGACGGACATGGCGGCGCGCACCAACGTCCGCGATGCCGCTTGCGCGCCAGGGCGAGGCCGGGTTCGCCGCCAGCGGAACGGGCGTTCGCGTCACGGAACCCGCGACGGCGTGGATCGCGACCGGCGGCGCGGACGTGGCTCGTGTGTTTCGTACGACCGACGGCGGCATGACCTGGTCCGTCGCCGAGACCCCGCTCACCGATGCGTCCGCGAGCTCGGGCATCTTCTCGTTCGTGTTCAGGGATGCAGAGAACGGGGTCGTCGTGGGTGGTGATTACGTGCATCCGGAACGCGCGCACGCTAACGCCGCGTGGACCGACGACGGCGGCGTTACCTGGATTCGCCCCGATGTTCCCCCGCGTGGCTACCGTTCGGGAGTCGCCTGGATAGAGGGGACCGATACCCTCGTCTGCGTCGGTCCGACCGGAACCGACGTGTCTACAGACGCCGGACGCACCTGGATCCCCCTGGGCGACGATGGCTACCACGGGGTGCGTGCGGTCGTTGGCGGTGGCTACGCATCCGGCGGGTCCGGGCGCCTCGGAACGTTGAGATGACTCTCGTCCCCGGGAAGATCGTCTGTGTCGGCCGCAACTACGCCGCCCACGCTGCGGAGATGGGGGTCGAGCGTCCCGTCGAGCCGATCCTCTTCTTTAAACCGCCGACGGCTTTGCTGGACGGGGGCGGCGTGGTCACGCTTCCGTCGTGGTCCGACGACGTTCATCACGAGGTCGAGTTGGTCGTCCGCATCGGCGCGGAAGGGCGGGACATCACCGCTTCCGATGCGCACCGGTTCGTGGACGGATGGGGCGTCGGCGTGGACCTGACCGCTCGCGACGTCCAGACACGGGCGAAAGAACTGGGGCATCCGTGGGCCGTGGCGAAGGGCTTCGATGGATCGGCCCCGGTGTCCGATCTGTTGCCGGTCACCTCCCTCGACCGGCTCTCCGATATGGTCCTCGAGCTCGCGGTCAGCGGGGAGATCAGGCAGCAGGGATCGACGTCAGCCATGCTGTGGACCGTCCGGGAACTGGTGGCGTTCGCATCGAGCCGCTTCACCCTCGCTCGCGGTGACCTTTTGTTCACGGGCACTCCAGAGGGTGTGGGGCCGGTCGTTGCGGGCGATCGCCTCGTCGCGACCGTTGCAGAGGCACGGCTCGAGGTGACCATCGCCCCATAGGGTGTGAGCGGCCTGTCGAGTTCATACAATGGGCATCCCGCGTGTCCTGGGAGATCCGTCATGAGCACTGCAATCGCCGTCGCCCTCAGCCTCATTTTCAACACCGCCACAGGCGGAAAGGTCGAACTGCCGGCCCTCGTCAACGACCTCGCCGACCGGGACGTCGTCTTCCTCGGTGAAGAGCACGACAACACCGCCGGGCACCAGATGCAGCTGCAGATCGTCCGGGCGTTGCACAAGAAGCGGCCCGACCTGGTGGTGTCCATGGAGATGTTCGAGCGTGACGTGCAGGGCATCCTGGGCGACTACCTGCGTGGCCGCATCGACGAAGATGCGTTCCTGAAGCACAGCCGTCCGTGGGGTAACTACAAGAAGCACTATCGCGCCGTTGTCGAGTACGCCAAGGCGAACGGACTCGATGTCATCGCCGCCAACGCGCCCCGGCGCTCGGCGCGCAAGGTCGCGCAGGGTGGCGGCGACCTGACCGCCTACGTCGCCCGGACGACGTCCGCCGTCAAGGACCAGTACTGGGAGCTCTTCAAGGACGCAATGAAAGAGCACCCGGGGGAGATTACGGAGAAGGGCCTGACCCGCATGTACGAGGCACAGTGCATGAAGGACGACACCATGGCGGAGTCCATCGCGGACTACCTGCAGGGGCGTCCGCATCGCCAGCCCCTCGTCGTCCACCTGTGTGGGAAGTTCCACTCTGACTACGGACTGGGAACGGTCGTCCGTCTGCTACGTCGGCGTCCCTTGACGACGGTCGGCGTCGTGACCATGGTCGCGGCCGACGACGTCAAGAAGCAGGAGCTTGCCGAGCATGCTGCCAAGGGACACTTTGTTCTCGTGGTAAAGGCCGAGCCGAAGCCCGAGAAAAAGCCGGTGGCGAAGTCCGCGGATTCAGCTGACGCTGATCCCAAGCCCGTTGCGAAGCCGGATACGGATGATCCGGGAGAGCCCGCCGGGCTCGGTATCATGCCCGATTACGGCAGTGACGACCCAGGCGTGCTCGTCTCGGCGGTGAGCGAGGACGGCGCCGCCGAGAAGGCTGGCATCAAGGGGGGCGACCTGATCGTCAAGATCGGCAAGGAGACCGTCGAGAGCCTCGAGGACTACATGGAGGTCATGGGCGACCTCCGTGCCGGCGAGACCGTGAAGGTCACGGTCAAGCGTGACGGGAAAGACAAGGCGATCGATGTCAAGCTGGGTGTGCGCCGTCGTCAGGGGAACTGATAGCTGAGGGCTGAGAGCGACTGTGAAATCTGCTCAAGAGATCCGTGAGGACTTCCTCCAGTTCTTTCGCGAGCGGGAGCACAAGATCGTTCCGTCCGGACCGGTGTTTCCCCAGGACGACCCCACCCTGCTGTTCACCAACGCAGGGATGAACCAGTTCAAGGATGTCTTCCTTGGTACGGGGACGCGTGACTACTCCCGCGCTGCTGACACGCAGAAGTGCATCCGCGTCTCCGGCAAGCACAACGATCTGGAGGAAGTGGGGGTCGATACGTACCACCACACGTTCTTCGAGATGCTCGGCAACTGGTCGTTCGGCGACTACTTCAAGAAGGAGGCGATTGGCTGGGCCTGGGAGTTGCTCACGGACGTGTGGGGATTGCCGAAGGAGCGGCTGTGGGTGACCGTCTTCGGAGGCGACGACGCGGACGGTTTGCCGGCGGATGATGAGGCAGCCGCGTTGTGGGCGTCCGAGACCGACATCGACCCCGGGCATATCCTCCGCTTCGGCAAGAAGGACAACTTCTGGGAGATGGGTAACACGGGACCTTGCGGGCCCTGTACCGAGATCCACATCGATCGCGGCGACGAGAGTTGCGACCCCGCGGATGGCGCCGATCCGGAGATCGGGGTCAATGCGAGCAACGAGCGCTTCATCGAGCTCTGGAACAACGTCTTCATCCAATTCAACCGGCAGGAGGGCGGATCCCTCGATGAGCTGCCGGCGAAGCACGTCGATACGGGCATGGGCTTCGAGCGGGTCGTGTCCGTGCTGCAGGGCAAGTCGTCCAACTACGACACCGACGTCTTCGCGCCGATCTTCGCGAAGCTGGCCGAGATCACGGGGCGCCAGTATGGCGGCGCCATGAGTGAAGGCGACATTGCCTTCCGCGTCGTGGCCGACCACGTGCGCGCGGTCACGTCCGGGTTCGCGGACGGGGCGCTGCCGAGCAACGAGGGCCGCGGCTACGTCCTTCGCCGGCTGATTCGCCGGGCGGCGCGCTATGGGCGCCAGGCGCTCGACATGAAGGAGCCGTTCCTGCACCGGCTCGTGCCAACGGTCGCGGAGGTCTTAGGCGCCGCGTTCCCCGAGATGCGTCAGCGCGCCCAGCACGTCGCGCACGTGCTCGAGTCAGAAGAGAAGGCGTTTGCCGTCACTCTCGACAGGGGGCTCATGCTGTTCGAGGACCTTGCGCGCAAGATGCTCAGCGAAGGCATGCAGACAATTCCGGGTGACGCGGCGTTCGATCTCTACGCGACTTACGGTTTTCCCCGAGATCTAGTCGAACTGATGGCGCGAGAACGCACTATGTCCGTCGATGGCCAGGGTTGGGACCGTGCCGAGGAAGCGCACAAGATCGCGAGTCGTGGCGAAAGGAAGGGCTGGCTCGTTGATCCGAGCGAGCTCGAGGGCGTCGGCGGCACCGCGACGCTGTGCTATGAAGGCACCGATGCTGCCGCCACTCCGGTCAAGCTGATCGCCGGGACGTCACTCATTCTCGACGGCTCGCCGTTCTATGCGGAGTCCGGTGGCCAGATCGGAGACACCGGGTGGGTCGTTGCGGACGGCTTCCGTTTTCGTGTCGATGACACGCAGAAGGTCGGCGACACGATCGTTCACATCGGCGAGCTCGAGCAGGGCGATGCGGGGGCGCTGCCCTCCGAGGTCGCGGCCAGGGTCGATGGCGAACGCCGGTTGCGCATCATGGCCAACCACACGGCGACCCACCTGTTGCACTGGGCCTTGAAGGAGGTCCTAGGCGATCATGCGACGCAGCAGGGCTCGTTCGTGGCGCCCGATCGACTCCGCTTCGATGTGACCCACCCCAAGGGGATCACCGCCGAGGAGATCGAGCGGATGGAGGCGATGGTCAACGAGAAGATCGTCTGCGCGACGCCGCTCCAGACGAGCGTCGAGAACCTCGATGAAGCCAAGGCGCGCGGCGTCACGGCGTTGTTCGGCGAGAAGTACGCCGACGACGTGCGCGTGGTCGATATCGGAGGCTACTCCACCGAGTTGTGCGGCGGCACGCACTGTGCGAACACCGGGCAGATCGGTGCGTTTGCGATCACCGTCGAGACGGCGGTACAGGCCGGCGTCCGCAGGCTCGAAGCGGTGACCCGAGATGTGGCCGTCGAGCGCATGCAGCTACAGCGTCGCGCGATCCGCGAAGCCGCGACGGCGCTGAAGACACCGGAGTCCGAGCTCGTCGAGCGCGTCCTGATGCTGCAGAAGCAACTCAGGGAATTGAAGAAGGGCAGCGCGAAGCAGTCCCGATCCGACGTCGACGCGCTGGCGAAGTCCTTGCTCGACGGCGGCGAACGGATCGATGGCGGGACCCTCGTGGCGTCATCCGTTGATGTCGGTGCCAAGGAGGTCCAGCTCCTCTGCGACGCTCTGAAGAACGGCAGCACCCCGGCGTGTGGAGTTCTCGGCGCAGCTTCTGAGGGCAAGGCGATCCTCGCGGTCTTCGCCACCAAGGACCTGGCGGGTTCCTGCGTTCACGCTGGCAAGGTTGTTCAGCAGATCGCCGGCATCGTGAGCGGTGGCGGGGGAGGTCGCCCGGACTTCGCCCAGGCGGGTGGCAAGGACCCGTCCAAGCTCGCTGAGGCCATTGCGGCAGGCAAGGAGTTGCTTGCCGGCGCCCTGAACGGCTAGCGAACCCCGGCTCCGGGAATCATGACAGGCCCGGTCAATGCCACAGGTCGCGC
>JABSRK010000021.1 GCA_013213915.1 Planctomycetota bacterium | reverse complement strand
AACTTGATGTCGGGCCCCTCCGCCAATGGCAGCCGCGACTCGTGCACCTTGCCGGTCCGCTCGAGCCCGTCAACGACGTTCGGCGTTGCGTTCTTGTCCAACATGACACGCACATCCGTGTACCGCTTCTCGTTCCAGGTCGCGCGGAACGTGGCGAGGGCTCCCGTCAGAGCCTGCTTCGACTTCCTTGAAGGCGGATCGTCAGCCTCCTTGTACGAAGGAACCTGGATATTGGAGAGCCTCCACTCGCTCCGTTCCTTGCGCCAGGTGGTCGTGCACACTCCGCTGCCGATATGGAACTCCCCAAGACCCCTGTCGTCGGTCTCTTTCACGATGACCCGCCCGGTCAGTGACGGTCGCGAGTTCTGCCAACCACGATCGTCAAATTTCTTGACCAGCTTGGGCCAGTGCGCCGTGACGTATGGCTGCCGAAACCAGACCTGGAGGCCGTCTGTTGGTCCGGACTCCCAGGCGATCGCGAAAGCATCCATTCGTTCCTCCAAGGACGGTCCCTGCAACGCGATGCTAATGGCGATGATCACCCCCACCAATACGACGACCGCGCCGCCAATGATGAGGATCTTGTTGCGGCCCGACGCGCCGCCAACCCGCTTCTCGGGCGGTTTCGTCTCGGGGGGGAGCGACGCGAGGGTCCGCTGCTGCACCGTCTGCGCCCTTCGCGCTTCAGCCTCGGGGAGCGCCGGAGCAGGCTCAGGTGCGGGAGCCTCCTTTGCGACGGCCACCTTGCCGCCACACTCCTTGCACTTGTACGTGCGAGCGGGGTCCGGAACCTTCCACACCTTGCCGCACCCAGCACAGATCGCTTCTACCGCCATGGCGCCACCTCCTTGTATTCCGAGAAGACTACGCCCGGGACGACGAACAGGACAGGAGGGCAGGCCCGCGACGGCGTGGTACGACAGGGGCCAGCCGAGGCACCCATGAACCTCACTCGCATCCTTGTCACGACAGCGCTTCTACTTACGTTCGCGCCGGCCCAGGCACCCGGGCTCCCAGGGTCCCAGCCGAGAAAATACAAGCAGGCCGGCGGAGTCGATCTGCGCCTGCACGTCTTCAAGCCCGACGGATGGAAACCCGCCGACCGGCGCCCCGCCGTCGTGTTCTTCTTCGGGGGCGGATGGACGTCGGGTACTCCGCAGCAGTTCGCTCCCCACGGGAGCTACCTGGCCCGACGCGGCCTCGTCGCGATCTCCGCGGAGTACCGCGTCAAGCGCCGCGGCGACGCCACCCCGTTCGACTGCGTCAGCGACGGCAAGTCCGCGATCCGCTGGGTCCGGGCGCACGCGAACGAACTGGGCATCGACGCCAACCGGATCGCCGCCGCGGGTGGTTCCGCGGGGGGACACGTCGCCGCTTGCACCAGCTTCATCGACGGGTTCGATGATCCCGCAGAAGACGGCCGCACGGGCTCCCGTCCCAACGCCCTGATCCTGTTCAACCCGGTCGTCGATACGGGGCCGGACGGATACGGATACAGCCGGCTGAAGGAACGCTACCGAGAGATCTCTCCGGTCCACCACGTGACGTCGGAGGCGCCGCCGACCATCGTGTTCCACGGCGACGCCGACAAGACGGTCCCGGTGAGCAACGTCATCGCCTTCCGGGATGCCATCAGCGCGGTCGGGAGCCGATGCGATCTGCACCTCTACAGCGGTCGCGGGCACGGGTTCTTCAACGCCCGCCCGCGGTCGATGGCCGATTACGTCAGCACGGTCCGCGCCATGGACCGCTTCCTGGCCTCCCTCGGGTGGCTCTCCGGGCCACCCACCATCGCCCTGGACGGCACCCGGTCCTGGCACGGGTACACCCGTCGCGACATCAAGCTGAACGGACGACAGCTCATCGTGGTCGAGCCCGATCGACCGGCCGCCGGCCGGCCGTGGATCTGGCGCGCGCGGTTCTTCGGGCACGAGCCGCAGACCGATCTGGCGTTGCTCGCGCGCGGCTTCCACCTCGTGTACGCGGACGTGGCCAATCTCTACGGCAACGACGACGCCATCGCCTGTTGGGACGCGTGCTACGCGCATGTCACGACCGAACTCGGCCTCGCGAAGAAGGCGGCGCTCGAGTGCATGAGCCGCGGTGGCCTCATCGTCTTTCGCTGGGCAGCAAAGCACCCCGAGCGCGTCGCCTGCATCTACGCGGACGCCGCCGTCTGCGACATCCGGAGCTGGCCCGGCGGCAAGGGGCGCGGCAAGGGGCACGAACCCTCGTGGCAACGGTGCCTGCAAGCACACGGCCTCGACGAGAAGAGCAGCGAGGGCTGGTCGGGTAATCCGGTCGACCAGTTGGAGCCCCTGGCGAAGGCGGGCATCCCCATGCTCCACGTCTGCGGCGACGCCGACGATGTGGTCCCCTTGGAGGAGAACGCGCGGGTGGTCGAGCGGCGCTACCGGACCCTGGGCGGTCCGGTCCGGGTCATCGCAAAACCCGGCGTCGGCCATCACCCCCACAGCCTTGGCGACCCGGCGCCCATCGTCGGCTTCATCCTGCGCCACACCGTGGGCAGCGGTGACTGGTTCGTGCTACGGAGCGGCCTCGAAAACTGTCGGAGCAGTTGGCAGGAAAAAAAGCGAGGCCGGGTCGCGTTTCTAGGCGGATCGATCACCCACAACCCAGGTTGGCGCGATCAGGTCAGCGACGGTCTGAGACGGAGGTTTCCGGGCACGGAGTTCGAATTCGTCAACGCCGGAATCTCGTCCTTCGGGTCCACACCGGGGGCGTTCCGGCTCGGGCGGGACGTGTTCGCGAAGGGCCCGATCGACCTCTTGTTTGTGGAGGCAGCGGTCAACGACTCGACCAACGGGCGCACGGAACAGGAGATGCTGCGCGGCATGGAGGGGATCGTCCGCCACGCGCGGATCCGGAACCCGAACCTGGACGTCGTCATGTTGCACTTCGTCGATCCGTCCAAGATGCGCGAGCTCCAACGCGGCGTCGTCCCTGCCGTCATTCGCATCCACGAGCGCGTCGCCAACCACTACGGGGTCCCGTCCCTCGACCTGGCGCTCGAGGTCACCGAGCGCATCGACGCCGGCGAGTTCACCTGGAAGGACGACTTCAAGAACCTGCATCCTTCTCCGTTCGGACAGAAGCTGTACGCCACGAGCATCACCCGCTTGCTGGACGCGGCCTGGGCGCGCCCCCCCGCATCCTCCGCGCCCCACCCCCTCCCGGGACCGCTCGACACCGCGTCGTACACGAACGGCCAGCTCGTGCCCGTCGCAAAGTCACGGAAGCGGGCGGGCTGGTCCATCGACCCGTCGTGGACGCCCACCGACCGCAAGGGAACCCGCGCCGGTTTCGTCCGCGTCCCCATGCTCGTCAGCGGCGCGCCGGGCGCGACGTGTGAGCTCCCCTTCTCGGGCCGCGCCGTGGGCGTCCTCGTCACCGCAGGGCCGGACGCCGGCGTCATCGAATCGCGTGTCGACGGCGGACCCTGGCGCCGCACCGACCTGTTCACGCGCTGGAGTCGCGCCCTGCACCTGCCGTGGTCACACGTATTGCACACTGATCTCGAGAGAGGGCGTCACGTCCTCGAGATGCGTCTGGCGACGGACCAGCCGGACAGGGGCGCCACGCCCGTAGCACGCGTCGCGTGGTTCCTGGTGGACGGGTCGGACTAGGGATCGCAACGCCGCGCGCTCACTCGGTCACCCCGAAACAGTAGAGCGCCCCAACGGTCCGCAAGTAGATGCGCCCATCTGCGATGGCAGGGGTCGCGTACACGTTCTCCTCCAGATCGCTGGAAGATACGGACTCGATACCGCCGGCCTTCACCACGGACACCTTGCCGTGTTCGCCGACAAAATAGACCTTGCCGTCGCCCGCCACCGGAGACGCGTAATAGGTGTCGAGCCCGTCCTCGAGGCGTCCACGAACGATGACCTCCCCATCCTCGGGCTTGAACAGCACGATCAGACCGCCCGAGTCATGGAGCATGTACAGGACGTCGCCGTACACGAGCGGCGAGGGGAGCTGGGGCACCGAGCGATGATAGCTCCAGACCACGTTCTGCTCGGTCATGTCGCCCTTGCCCCCCGCCTTGATGGCGAGCATCCCGTTCTTGGAGCGCAGGGCGTCGCGCATGTAGTTCCAGTCACGCTTGTTCAGCACGCCGTCGGTGTCCAGATCCATGAAGCCGAACCACGAGCGCGCGCGGGATCGGGGCATCTCTTTCTTGGAGATCTTGCCGTCCTTGTTGGCGTCGTTCTCGGCGATGGCCTTCTCCCACGAACCGACCTCGACCTGGTTGCCCGGCTGGTTCATGGGCGAGCCGTACCCGTTGATGTAGATGACCCCGTCGTGGATCACGGGCACGGACTTCATCTCGAACGACAATCCGCTCACCCACCAGATCCGCTCGCCCGACTTCATGTCGTAGGAGTCGAGATAGAAGGACCCGGGGAGGATGAGCTGGGGGGCGCCCTCCGGCGGCGTCCAGACGATGGGTGTGCAGTGGCCACTGGTCGCCATCTCGCGATCGACCTTCCACAGGGTCTTGCCCGTCGCCTTGGAGACACAGATCAGGTACGAGCCGAGTTGCTGATCACATGGAAGGAACACCCGGTCTCCGACGATCACCGGGGACGCGCCCATGCCGTACAGGTTGTTGAACGGACCGAGAGGAACGCGCCATCGCTCCTCGCCGCCATGGTCGTACGCGACCATCCCGAACTCGGGGAAGAAGACCACCACCGTGTCGCCGTCGACAGCCGGGGTCGGGGACGCGCCATTGTTGGCCCTGTGGAACTTCGACTTGCGGGCGCGCGACACCCCCTTGCGCCATACGACCGCACCGGTCGAACGTTCCAGGCACATCGTCTCGAGCCTCTCTCCCTCGAACGCGGTGAGGAAGATGTGGGTCTTGGACAGGGCCGGCGACGAGTGCCCCCGCGGGAGAGAGGTCTTCCAGACGACGCTGTCCTTCGGCCCGATCTTGTCTGGCAGGCGACCCGTCTCCGCAATGCCCCGGCCGTTGGGCCCCCGGAAACGAGACCATGCAAGATCCTGCTGCGCGACAACGGCGGCGGAGAAGGTCACCCAGACAGCGAGGACGAAGGGACGGATCATGGCGCGGACTCCGTTTAGGATACCGAGGCAGAAGAGTAAACGATGAACCGCACTTCGGGATTCAGACGCTCCCTCCAGATCACGTCAGTGATGCTCGCCCTGATGCTCTCCGGGCCTGCACAGGAGCCGACGGCGTACGACGGCCTGACCTTCCATCAGCCGCCGAAGCCGCTGGCAAAGGACGCCCGTGCGTCGGACTGGGAATTCCTCGGCCACGGGCGAAGGTGTCAGTCATCCGAGACCCTGATCGCAAAGACGTGGGCAGCCGGTGGGCCTCCTCTCGTCTGGGAGATGGAGCGAGGTTCGGGCTACGCCTGCCCCGTGGTCTCTGGCGGCAGGCTCGTTTACACGCACCGCATCGGTAACGAGGCCTACGTCGATTGCCTGGATGCACGGACCGGAAAGCGGCACTGGCGCTTCCGTACTCGGTGTGAGTATCGACCGCGCTACATCCTGGACAACGGCCCCCGTTCGTCACCCGTCATCTCCGACGGCAAGGTGTTCGTCCACGGGGTCCTCGGCACGCTGCGCTGCTTGGACCTCGCTACCGGCAAGCTCGTGTGGTCAAGGAACCTCTCCAAAGACCTGCAGGCCCCCGTGGGCTTCTTCGGAGTGGTGAGCACGCCGATCGTCCACGGCAACATGATCATCCAGAACGTCGGCGCTCCAGATGCATGTGTCATCGCGTTCGACAAGCAAACCGGCAAGATCGCGTGGACAGCGGGCGACGCATGGGGACCGAGTTGCGCGTCCCCCGTCCTCGGGTCCGTGCACGGCAAGGAGCGGTTGTTCGTCCTCGGAGGCGGCGAATCACGCCCCCCCGTCGGCGGACTGATCGTCCTCGACCCCAAGAACGGCAAGATCAACCTCCGGCACCCGTTCCGCAGCCGCACTTACGAATCCGTTCTCGCATCGAGCCCGGTGGTCGGACGAGACTGGGTCTTCATCAGCTCCTCCTACAACGTCGGCACCGCCGTCCTCGGTCTCGACAGCAAGGGCGGCTACGAGCAGTTGTGGAAGGACAGGAGCATCGGCCTCCAATTCTCCAACGGGGTTCTGGTGGACGGGCGCATTTATGCCGTCGATGGCACGTCGGACCGCGCCGGAGCGGTCATCTGCATTGACCCCGCGACCGGCAAGTCGATCTTCCGCTCGGACCTCGACTGGGACGAGGAGATCACCTTCAACGGCGCCAAACGCACCATCAACATGAGCATCGGCGAAGGATCACTCCTCTGGGTCGACGGCGGATTCCTGTGCCTCGGTGACAACGGCCACCTGTTACGGCTCGACGTCACGCCCAAGGGGGTGAAGGTCGTCGCCCGGTCCTGGTTGTTCGGCGCCAACCAATCCTGGACGCCCCTGGCCTTGAGTCGCGGCCTGCTCTACGTGTGCCAGAATCGGCCGGAGCGCTTCGGAAACAAGCCGCCCCGGCTGCTCTGTTACGACCTCCGACGGTAAGAGGCCGGGGATCCCGTGAGCGACACATACGACGTCATTGTCATCGGAGGGGGAGCCGTCGGTCTCGCCGCCGCTCACGAATGTGGGGCCCGCAACCGCCGCGTCCTGGTGGTCGAAGCAGGAACGTTCTTCAACGATGATGGTTCGTCAAGCGGAGCGACGCGCCAGTTCCGTGTCCAGCATGACGAGGAGACACCGGCTCGCCTGGTGCTCGAAGCGCTCCCCTTGTGGAAGGCCCTCGAGGAGTCCGCCGAGGTTCCGCTCCTCCATCCCGTTGGCTGCCTCTGGTTCGGCGAGGATGACGCGGTCGGCTCGACGGGTGACATCAAGAGCGCCGTCGCGGTGATGGACGCGCTGTCGCTTCCCTACGAGCGGCTCGAGGCGCCACAAATCGAGCGACGATTCGGCTTCCACGGTCTGCCCCGGGACTGGAATGGCATCCTGCAACCCGACGGCGGCCTCATCGACGTCGGCGCGACGCTGCGCACCCTGCACAGGACCGCGGACGCCATGCCGCACGTCACCCTGCGTGACCAGTCTCCCGTGACGCACCTCGAACGGGACGGCGGCCGCTGGCAGGTAACCGCCGCCGACAACACTTATGGCGCGGACAAGCTCGTCGTTGCTCCCGGGCCGTTCGTCGATCCGGTCCTCGCCCACTTCGGACTGCGCCTCGATCGCACGTTGTGGTCGATGGTCAACGCCTGGTTTCCCATCAAAGACGGTCCGGCCGAGGGCCCCGTGTGGGTGAACCTCCGCCGGCCCGGCCCGCCGGACGACCCGGGGCTGTACTACGGGTTTCCCGAGGTCGCGTTCGACCGTCCGGGCCACGCACGGCTCGGGGGCAACTTCCCCTCCCCCGTCCTCGACGACATCGCCGCTTATGACAAGACCCCCGACCCCGCCGTCGTCTGCCGCATCGCGAGCTGGGTCAAGGAGCACATGCCCGGCCTAGATCCCGAGCCTGCCTTCGCCTCTGCCTGCATCGCAGCGCAGCTCGTCCGCCCGGAAGATCCCTACGCACTCCGTCGGGAATTGCTGCTCGATTTCGCTCCCATCGACGGCGGCGACGACGTCGTCATCTGCGCGACCGGCTGGGTCTTCAAGCTCATCCCCCTCGTCGGCCGGATCTGCGCCGACCTCGTGTGCGAAGGCGCCACGTCCTACGACATCTCGCCGTTCCGGATCTCTGCCGACACCCTCGGTTGAGCGGATCGGCTAACCTCGGCGCGGTTGCCCCCAGGAGATCCCCACCATGTCCCCATCGCTCCGCCGCGGCCTCGCCGTCCTCCTCCTCGCTGTCCCCGCCATGGGGCAGCAACACTGGCCCCAATTCCGGGGAGCGCGCGCCCAGGGCATCGCCGAGGGGTTCGCCACGCCCGCGTCGTGGGACGTGAGCAAGGGCAAGAACGTGCTCTGGAAAACACCGGTCCCGGGCCTCGCACACTCGAGTCCCGTGGTCTGGGGGGACCGGATGTTCGTCACCACGACCGTGCGCAAGGGCGCGAAGGCCAGTCTCGAGAGCCTCTACGGCTCGGAGGGGTACGGCCGGGGCGATTCGGTCAAGAACGAGCCCGAACACGACTACCTCGTGTATTGCCTGGACAAGAACACGGGCAAGGTGAAGTGGAAGAGTTCCGCGCGCGCGGGCGTTCCCAAGGTCAAGCGTCACCCGAAATCGAGCCACGCCAACCCGACGCCGGCGTGCACCGCCGAGCGCGTCGTCGTGTCCTTTGGGTCAGAGGGGCTCTACTGCTACGACCACAACGGGAAGCTCATCTGGATGCGCGACTTCGGGGTGCTGAACTCAGGCGCTCCCGGAAACCGGGACAAGAACGGCTACCAGTGGGGCTTCGCGAGTTCACCGATCATCCACAAGGACCGCGTGTACGTGCAATGCGACCACGAGGGCGATTCGTTCGTCGCGGCCCTGCGCATCAAAGACGGCAAGGATATCTGGCGCACCGCCCGCGACGAGAATTCGACGTGGTGCACGCCGACGGTCCACGAGACGGGTGCCAACGGGCGCCCCCAGCTGCTGGTGAACGGCTACAAGCACATCGGCGGCTATGACCTCGAGAACGGCAAGGAGATGTGGAAGCTCGTCGGCGGAGGCGACGTCCCCGTGCCGACGCCGGTCGTCGCATACGACCTCGTTTTCCTGACCAGCGCTCACGGACGGTCGCGGCCGCTGCGCGCCGTCAAGGTGACCGCATCCGGAACCGTCGGAAACGACGCCGACGAGGATGACAACCTCGTGTGGTACCAGCGACGACGTGGGGTCTACATGCAGACACCGCTCGTCCACGACGGACTCCTCTACGCGTGCAGCGACGGCGGCATCCTCTCCTGCTACGACGCCAGGACTGGTGAGAACCACTACCGAGAGCGACTCGGCTCCGGCCGAACCGGCTTCTCCGGCTCAGCGGTGTACGCCGACGGCAAGCTCTACCTCACCGGCGAGAGCGGCGAGATCTCGGTCGTGAAGGTGGGGGCGACGTTCGAGCTGCTCGCCACCAACGAGATGGGTGAAACCTGCATGTCCACTCCCGCGATCTCCGAGGGGACTCTCTTCTTCCGCACCCGAGAGCACGTGGTCGCCATCCGCGCAGAGAAGGAGAGGTAGGGCGAGCCGAATCAGGCTCTCGTTGCCCTCACGGAAGGAGACCGCGTGTTACGGTCGCGAGGTGCACACACGCGCAATCCTCATCCTCATGGTGTTCGGCCTTTGCGCCCTCGCCGTGGCCCAGCCTGGCACGGCGCCCGGGGACGACGTCCTCCAGGCGGTAGGGACGGCGCTGCGAACGACCGATGCGGGGGCCGCGGCCGACAACGTCTGGCGGGTCTGCATCGAGCGTCACGGGACGATTGACCCCCTGCTCCGCTGGCTCCCAGGCCAGGCCGATGATGCCGCCACCAGCGAGGAGAAGGTCGCGCTCCTCCGCCTCCACGCCGCCCTGTGCCGGCGTATCGGAGACCTGAATCAAGCCCAGGCCTCCCTCGCCAAGATCCCGGCTGGTCAGCTGACGACCGCCGACGCGTTGAGCGTGGCCGAGACGCGGGACGCTCTCGGTGACACGGACGGAGCGCTGAAAGCGTACGAGGCGCTGCTGAAGGACGAACTCGATCCAACACTCCGGAATCGGATCATCCTGCGCACCGCCCTCATGCGACCCGGTCGGTCGGCCCTCGCCGCGGCCGCAGCTGATTGGACGCCCGAGTTGCGCAACCAGGCCGCGATCATCCTCGCGCTACAGAACAAGCAGAAGGACGCGATCCGCCTGTTCCAGGTATCTGGCGAGGGAACGAAGCGCTTTCAGCAGCAGGTTCGCCTCGCCGAGTGGGCCATCGAATCCAAGCAGTACGGGGAGGCGCAGAAGTTCGCTTGGGACGCTGCGGGTAGCGCCAAGATGCGCCGCGATCGCCGTTACGCCCTCGCCGTGCTCGTCGAGGCCTACCGACGCGCTGACAGCCTCGACAAACTGACTGAGCACTTCGCGAAATCCGAGCAGCTCGACGACGACGCCCGCTTGATCTGGATCGACCTGTTGCGCGAGATGGGCAAAGTCGATGAAGCGCTCAGGCTGTTCCGAGAATCGACAGACGGCGCCACGTTCACCAATGACATGCGACGTCAGCTCCTCGAGCTGTGCCGCGAGACAGGCCGCGAGAAGACGCTCGTCGAGGCGTACACCAAGCTCATCGAGAACCAACCGCGGCTCATCGAGTGGCGCGAGGGGCTCTCCCGCTTCTACCTGGAGCGCGGCGACCGCGCCGCAGCCGTCGCTACGTGGACCTCTCACCTGCAGTTGGTACAGGAAACGCGACCGCGCATGGGCGCGGCCGCGAGTCTCATGAAGCTCGGCCTGGATGATCTCGCTGAGGAAACCGCCAGGAGCTGTGTCGGACGCAGCGACATCGCCACCAACATCGCGCAGTTGTTCCTCTTCGAACTGCACCATTCCCGTGGCCGCTCCGATGACGCCCGAAGCGCGCTCCGGGCCATCGAACGTGATGCGGCGCCGGACGCCGCGGTGCGACTGGAGGTGAGCGACGCGTACGAACGGCTCGGTGACAAGACCAGCGCCGTTTCTGTCCTGCAGGGGCTGAAGGACGTGCGCGGAGAGCGCAGCGGTATCGACGCCGACATCAAGCTCGCCTTCCTCTGCTCGGAGATCGGCGAGGAGAAGAGAGCCCAGGATCTGTGGCTCGAGCTGTGGGGCCGCGTCGAGTCCATACCGCGCCGGAAGTTCGTCGAAGAGCGCGTCATGACCGTCGCCGCTCGGCTCGGGACCCTCGCCGGCATCGCCGTCGATCTGGAGACCAGACTCGCCGAAGGCACGGCATCCGACCGCGAGGCGGGGATGCTCATCAGCATCTACACGCGGGTCAACGACGCCGTCTCGGCGACCGAGATCGTCGAGGAACACCTCAAGAAGAAGGGCAAGGACTCGGTGGAGGTGCTCACCGAGAAGGCACGCCTCTACCACTCGTGCAACGACTACTTCAACTATGAGAAGACGGTCCGGACCCTGATCGAGATCGACAAAGACGGACGCCCCGATCATCTGCGCGAGTTGGCCATGAGCCTCCTCGAAAAGGGTCAGCGGCGCGATGCGCGCCTGGTGCTCGAGCAGCTGAAGCAGGCCGAAGGGGCGAGCGCGACGAGCGACGAGTTCGAAGCCGGGGTCCTGTCCCTCGCCGGCATGCACGCCGAGGCCATGCACGCGTACTACCGCAGCCTCGCCCGTCACCCCGAACGCATCGACACGTACCTGTTGCTCGCCAACACGCTCATGCAGCTCGGCGGGCGTGAACGCGCTAAGGGGATGTTCCAGAACCTCGCCGCCGCACAGGTGCAGGACGACCTGTTCACCATCGCGGTGGACGGCGTCCTGAACCTCCAGGGTCCACGCCGTCAACCGGCACCGAGCCCGCTGCTGGCCTGGACGCGTCGCATGGCACTCGAGCGCGTCGCCATGCGGCCCAACAAGCTGTACCTGTATCAGCTCGTCACCGACCTTTCGGACGAGCACCGCGACCCTGGCATGGCGAAGCGCGCGCTGAGCGCCGCGCTCCCCATCGCCGGCGAGCAACGCACCCCGCTACTCCGCGAGCTGATGGAGCGCACGCGCACCAACACCAACGGCCGCCCCAGAGTTCTCGGGCTCGTCAACGTGGCGGGGCGTTCCTCGTCCAAGCCGAGCGACGAACACCTCATGCTCGGGCGGAGGCTCCTGGGACAGGGTGAACTGGTTCCCCCCGGCGTCTATCTGGACCTGGGCGCAGCGTTCCTCGCCGGCGGAGAGGTGGTCAACGCGTCTCGGACGTTCAGCGCCGCGAGCCGCCTCCCCGAATTCGACGAGCTGCAGGGCAAGATCGCGGGCGCCTTCGAGACGGCCGGGTACGCCAAGGAGGCGCTGCGCACGTACGAGCGCATCCTGACGATTGAAAGCCGGAACGTGAAGCTCCTCGCCAAGGTCGGAGAACTGCACGAGCGAATGGGCCGCGACGCGATTGCCCTCGGGTTGTTCGAACGGGGGTTGGGCGTCCTCCTCGCCCAACGCCCGTTCAACCAGACCATGGAGGGCCCTGTCGGCGCGCCGTCGCTCCTCATGCGACCGTTCGTACTGAGCGGATCTCGAAGCACGGACGAAGGGATGCTCACCTACCCGCGCCTGCTCGGCGGGTTGCTCGCCACACTCCCGGACGATGATGCGTGTGCGCAATTGCTCGACCGGCAGGAGCGCGAGATCGATGCCGAGCTTGCGCGTCTCGCGTCGGACGCCCCCGACGATCCCCACATGGGACGCTACCCACGGCTCGCCCTCCGCACCGCTGTCTACCGGCGGTTCGCCGCGTCGTTCAGACTCATCGCGCGCGCAGACGCGGTGGATGCGCGGTTGCTCGCCGCCATGCCGACCGATACGAAACTGCTCGACGAGGTCCTCGGGTTCCGCATCGCGTGGGGACTCCTTGGCTCAGCGAAAGAGCTGCTCGCAAGCAGTAACGCATCGGCCGAAGCTCGCCGCCACCACGGCCTGCGGCTCGCGACCGTCGATCCCGGGCAGATCTCGGGGCTGATCCCCGTCTCGCGCGCGGCCCCCCTGGTCCTGCCGCTGCTCGCACGCGGTGATGACGCGGGTCTGAGAAACCTCATGGAGCGCGTCGATCTCTCGAACGCCGACAGCGAGGATCTCAAGCAGCTACCGGTCCTCATCAATGCATCCCTGTGCCTCGGAGACGACGAGCTCTGCCTGAACCTGATGCGCTTCTGGGCCGACACAGCGTTCGGCCAGATCAGGAATCCCGCGAAACTGAACATCGCGTTCACCCAGCTAATGAAGCAGAGCAACGAGATCCGCATTCTGAGCGCGAGCCAACGACAGAGCCTGATCGTCCGTATCGTCGACCGCATCGCGGCTGACCCGGACCGCTTCTCGACGATCATACGACGCCTGTGGACGCTCATGACGCCGGGGGATGGCATGATCGAAGCCAAGCAGGTCGAGCGCCTCATCCGAACCGCGCTGTCATCGGCCGACCGCCTCGCGCACGGTGTCCCAGAACTGTTCGGGTTCATCCCCGCGGAGCAACGCGACACCCTGCTGCGAAGCGTCTTCCCCCTGCTCGCGGCATCCCAGAGAGGGTACTTCGTCGCGAATTACGTGCGGCTGTACGACATCAGCGATTCCAAGCAGGTCCGCGCGTTCATCCTCCAGAGCTTCGAACAAGGCCTGCGCGACGCCGACAACCCACTCGTCGTCACCAGCGCGGCCACACGCCTCATTCGCGAACTACGTCCGAAGAACATCGACATCATCTTCGACATCCTGGACATCGTCGAGAAGCGCCAACCCGACAAGAAGATCAAGTTCAATGTGATCTCTCGGGCGATGCAGAGCAGCGGCCTCGCCACTGACACGGAGGAGGCGTGGGGAGCGTTCGTGGCCATCTGGAACAAGTACGCCAATCGCGCCGACGTCACCGTGGCCAACGCGAAGGCACTCGAGCGCATGTTCAAGCCCTTCGTAGCCAAACGCCACGAAGCGCTGAAGGTGCTCGTCGCCGGACTGGAGAACGAGTCCAGACGGAAGGCCGCCCTCGCCGTCCTACAACTCGGCAAACCATCAACGATCAAGGTCGCTACGACGCTCGAAGAACTCCGCCGCAGGGTCGAGGACCAGCCGGACGATGTCGCCGTCCTCTCACAGCTCGAGCGCATGCTCTCCGCCAAGGGGTACTGGGTAGAGGCGGTCCGCATCCAGGAGCGAATCGTGAAGGCTTCGCCCGACGACAACGCGAAAGCCGCGCTCGCGAAGATGTGGAGCTTCCTCCGTCACCCGATCAACGCTCTCGCAGCAGATCCGAGCGCGCCAGATCGCGCCCGCACCAGGGTCAAGCGCCCCCCCCGGAGCATCGCCGGTCTCGCCAGGCGCACCGGAGTCACCGGAGTCACCGGAGTCACCGGAGTCACCGGATTCACCGGTCTCGCCATGCGCACCGGCACCACAACGATGACGACGATCTTGGGCGGCATCGCCGCCCAGGGCCCGGCGCTCCCCAGGATCACCGAAGCCAAGGTCAAGAAGGCGATCAAGGGGAAGGACGAAGATGAGGCGCGGAAGCTGTATCGCGGATTCTGGCGGCAGAACGCCAACAGCAACATCCTCCGGCAGTCCTTCGCTACCTCCACGCTGCTCCGACCGAAAGCGGCCTCGACGCCGGCGTCGATCGCCCAGGCACGCGGCGGACTGGGCCCTGATTACGACGCACGTGCCGCATTCCTCGACTGGAAGCCGGACGAATGGAAGCCCAGGGCACCCAATCTGCGGAAGCTGCCATTCATCGTCGCGCAGACCGCGTGGGGTATGGACGAGCTCTCGCGCCAACTCAGGTCGGTCGATCCGCAACGCCTCCGACAGGCGAACAGCGAGATGCTCCTCCGGGCCATCGTGACGCAGATGGTCGAGAGCGGCGGGAAGGAAGCGATCGGCCCGATCCTCGCGCGTCACGAGTCCGGGCTCGCGAGCACCACGGACTACGCGATGCTCTTCATGGCGCTCGAGACGCTCAAGGAGCGACCTGATGGTGTCACCGAGGAGCTCCTGGACGCCGTCCTCAAAAACGTCGGGTCCGACGCGGGACAGGTACGGCGACTCGCCGGCCTGTTCGTCCGATTCGGGTTCCCTGCCAAGGCATCGGCGTTGTACCGCTGGTGCGCGTGTGATCCCGGCGCTGCCGATCCGCGCACCGGTATCGTCCGTGGAAGGCGGGATCACGCGGATCTGCTCGGCGAGGTCCTGAGCCGCCTCTCCGGCGAACACCGCGCGAAGACCGTAGCGACGATCCTCCGGGGGAGCCGATTTCCGCAACACGACCGCCTTGGCATGGACAACTTCGAGAGCCAGACCCTCGGCATGCTCGTCGCACTCGACGGAGCCGCGTCGGCACTCGCCCAGTCGCGGGGCCTGGTCAACAGCCTGTTCGACCTCGGCACCTCACCACGGCGTGAGACGGCGGTGCGCGCTGCCGGGCTCCTCGCGCGTGACGGGGCACACGAACGGGCCCTCGACCTCTTGGAGATCGGCATCGCATCCCATCCCGTCCCACCCGGTACGCGTCCGCACGAACGCCGGTACTGGGAGAAGGCCCGGCCCATGAAGATGGGTGACTTCCGGTGGTTGTTCGCCAAGGACAAGAGCGACTGGAAGGACGCCGCGGGGTGGTACGAGGCCGTCGCCAAGCGGCTGCTCGAGTGGCGCGCCGACGAGAGGCTCGCCGCAAACGCCCCGCTCCACGTGCTAGCGCTCATCGCGAAGCGCCTGGGCGCGGTGGGACGCCCGGCGCCCGCTGCCCTGGTTGCCGCGGTGGAACAAAGCACCAGCCACGGGACCAACGACCGGGTGATCCTCGCTGACGTCATGCGCGCGGCCGGTCGAGCTGACGACGCCCTCGTCATCGAACGGGAACTCCTCGAAGCGGGACGGCTCCACCCCGAGCGAACTCCCGCCGTCGTCGCCCATGTACTCGAAGAGAGCGGCGCTCAGGCGGCGCTCGAACTTGGCGAGGGCCTCACCGAATACACTCTCCACCCCGACCTCCTCGACGTCCTGATCCGGGCGGCAAGGCAGCTCGATGACGCACCCCGGGCGGCGCGATACGAGGAAAAAAAGGCCCTGGCCGCCCTGGCTCAGAGCAAGCTCAACGGGGCCGAAAAGGACGGCTGATAAGGCCTGATCGGCCGTACCGGTGGCCGTTTCGGCGACTCGGAGCGTCAGAGCAGGCAGGGTGCCCCCTCCTGCCATTTCTCTTCCACCTGAACCGAGCGAAGGATACTCTTGGAGTGACGCCCTCCCCTGGGCCGCTCCTCATCCCATCAGCGTGTTTGCCGCGACGTCGATGACACACCATATACGGATCATTCTGGCTGGGCTGCTCGTCAGCCTCGGCACGGGCGCTTCGTCCCACGGGCAGGCAGTACCCTGGAACCACCCTGACCAGACGACGCACTGGTACGAGGTGGTAAGCGCCCCCGGCGGGACGTCCTGGGACCAGGCCCAGAGCCTGGCGAACCGACGCAACGGACACCTCGTCACCATCACGTCTGTGGCCGAGAACGCACTCGTGTCCCAGCTCGTCAACAACCCCTCGCTGTGGGTCCCCGGTGGCCACGGCCCATGGATCGGCGGCATGCGGCGCGACGAGTCCGGTCCGCAGTGGATGTGGGTCGACGGCGAGGCCTTCGCATACGACAACTGGGCACCCGGCGCTCCGATGGACGTAGGGGCCGAAGCCCGCACGCAATTCGCGAGAATCGGTGGCGCGCCCTCGCCGATGTGGCGAGCCAACGAGGCGGAGGACGAGCGGGTCTACGCGTATGTCGTCGAGTGGGACGACAGCGCCTGGGACCACACCGTCGGGGTCGTGTTCAACAAGCCGGGGTCTCATGACGGATACACGTTGCTCACCGAGCAGACGGGCACGACCTATCTCATCGATAACGAGGGGCGCACCCTCCACGGCTGGGCGAGCCAATACGGGGCGGCGCTGTCGGTGTACCTGCTCGACAACGGCGACATCATCCGTGCCGCCAGGACATCGGGCAACCAGTGGGGCGGCATCTTCGTTGGCGGCGTCACCGGCAGGATCGAGCAGGTGTCCTGGAACTCGGCACTCATCTGGGACTTCCAACTCAACAACAGCAAGTACATCCTGCACCACGACCTCGAGCCGCTACCGAACGGCAACGTCCTCGCCATCGTTTTTGAAAAAATGACCGCTACTGAAGCCATCGACCACGGCCGTGACCCGGGGCTCCTCAGCCAAGGGGAACTCTGGCCCGAGAGGATCATCGAGATCCAGCCTACGGGACTGACCTCGGGACAGATCGTCTGGGAGTGGCGGGTCTGGGACCATGTCATCCAGGACCACGACCCGACCAAGCCGAATTACGGGACCGTGTCCGATCACCCGGAGCTGGTCGATCTGAACCACTACGGTGGTGCGCAGCCTGTCGCCGACTGGCTCCATTTCAACGCAATCGACTGGAACCCTGCGCTCGACCAGATCGTGGTGAGTTCGCGGACCTTCGATGAGATCTGGATCATCGATCACAGCACTTCGACGGCCGAGGCCGCGTCACATAGCGGCGGCAACTCCGGTCATGGCGGCGACCTGCTCTATCGGTGGGGTAATCCCTCCACATATCGTCGCGGCACGAATGCTGATCACCAACTGTTCGGCCAGCACAACCCGGAGTGGATTCCGCCGGGCCGCCCCGGGGCGGGCAATATCACGTTGTTCAACAATGGCACCGGTCGCCCCGGATATCCTCGCTCGACCATCGAGGAGATCACGCCGCCCATCAATGCATCGGGGAACTACCAGCTAGGGCATGGAGCTGCGTGGGGGCCAGCCGCGCCGACCCACTCGTTTGGCACGCCGTTCCCGAGCGACCTGTACTCACCCTACATCTCCGGAACCCAACGCCTTTCCAACGGCAGCGATCTCATCTGCGAAGGGATGACCGGGACCCTCATGGAGGTCACCCCGACGGGCGAGATCGTGTGGCGGTACGTCAATCCGGTGGCCGGTCAGACCGTGCTCACCCAGGGCGACGCCATCCCGCTGTGCAATGGCGCGTTCTTCTGCAACAACCTGTTCCGCGCCCGGCGTTACGAACCGACGCACCCTGCCTTCGTCGGCCGCAGCCTCATACCAGGCCTCCCCATCGAGCAATACCAACCGGAGGTCGTTGCGCGCGTCGGCAATGTGAACTCAGGTGTCGGCCTTCCGGCCGACGTCCTGTTCGTAAACGGTGAGGCAGGAGATGTCTGGCGCCATGTCTACGCCTCGCCCTTAACCTGGTCATCAATCTCGATCGGGTCGTCTCCGAGCGGGCCCATCGCGGCCGACTACATGCTCTTCATGGCCTCGGGCGAGCCAGGACCCGCGTCGATACAGACCCTGCCGATGGCCATGGGGACATCCGCGATTCCCATGTACGCCCCGAACGGGCCGATGCCGGTGCCTCTCGCGTCGTCGATCTCGGCCGCGAGCCTGTGGTCGCCGTTACTGCCAATCACACCGGCCGCGCCGATCACGTTCGTAGGCGCCCTGCCTATCGGCACGTACACGTTCCAGGCCGTTGTGAGGGACTTGGGATCGTCCGGGGCCCTTCTCAGCGTCACCAACGCCGTCGTGCTCACGGTGTACTGAACCGCGCCAGGGTCGTGTCGCTATGATGAGCCCTCAGCAACGAGGGTGAGCCATGGCATTCCACCTGAACGAGTACACGATCCGGCGCAAAGTCCTGAAGATCTTCGGCGCGAGCTTCCACGTCTACGACCCGTCAGGTCAGGTCATCGCATTCAGCAGCCAGAAGGCCTTCAAGCTGAAAGAGGACATCCGCGTATTCACGGACGAGTCCAAGAGTACGGAGTTGATGTCCGTGCGCGCGCGGCAGATCGTGGATTTCTCCGCCGCCTACGACATGGTCGACAGCCGCGAGAACAAGAAGATCGGGGCCGCGCGTCGCAAGGGCTGGTCGTCCATGGTGCGCGACTCGTGGGAGATCCTCGACGCGGACGACCGGCACATCGCCTCATTGCAAGAAGACAGCACAGCCATGGCCTTGCTGCGCCGATTGCTCTCGAACCTCATTCCGCAGAAGTTCCATCTCACATCGCTTGATGAGCGCGAAATGGCCTTCATGCACGTCCACTTCAACCCGTTCGTCTATCGCATGACCGTTTCGGTGAGCGACACCTCGATAGACCCCCGAATCGTCTTCGGCACCGCCGTCCTCCTCGCGGCTATCGAGGGCCGGCAGACGGGAGCGTGAGGGTTTACTGTGACTGCGGCAAGATGTTCGAGGCCACGCGTGCGCAAGTCGGCGGTATCGTCAACTGCCCGGGCTGCGACCAATCGGTCGATGTCCCGGGACTGAACGACCCCGTCTGGCGCGCGATTCAGTGTGCCGCTGTCGTAGGGATCTTGGCCGTGACTCTGCTGGTCACGAGCTTCTCGAACGTCCCGACGGGAATTTTCTGCGGTCTCGGATTCGGACTCCTGATGTGGCTGATTTCGCGAGCATTCTAATGAAGACACTGACTCTGATCCTGTTGCTGCTCCCGTTCCACCGCGCCGAGGCGCAGTCCTTCGACAGCGGACTGTTAGAAGGTCTTTCGTACCGCAACGTCGGTCCGTCACGCGGTGGACGCGCGACCACGGTCGCCGGCGTGCGGCAGCGGCCTTCGACGTTCTACGCCGGCAGCACGGGCGGCGGCGTCTGGAAGACGACCGACTACGGGCAGAGCTGGCGCGCGATCTCGGACGGCGCGTTCGAGACAGGGTCCATCGGTGCGATACGCGTCGCACCGTCCGATCCGGACATCGTGTACGTGGGCACGGGATCAGACGGGCTGCGAAGCAACGTCATCACCGGACGCGGCGTCTACAAGTCGATCAACGCCGGTCGATCATGGACCTTCGTGGGATTGCGCAATGCGGGTCAGATCGGCGCCGTCGAGGTGCATCCCACCGATCCGAACGTCGCGTACGTGGCCGCGATCGGTCAAGCATTCGGACCGAATGAACAACGAGGCGTGTACCGCACCCGCGACGGGGGCCAAACGTGGGATCGCGTGCTCTACGTCTCGGATCGAGTCGGCGCCGTCGATCTCGAGCTTGCGCCGGACGACCCGAATCAAGTCTACGCGTGCATGTGGCGTGGTGAGCGCAAGCCGTGGACGATCATCAGCGGCGGCCGCCCCGGCGAGGGAGGCGTCTACAAGTCGATCGATGGCGGCGGTCGCTGGACCAAGCTCGAAGGTGGCTTGCCCCGCGGGATCTTCGGCAAGAGCGACCTGGCGGTCTCAGCGGCCGACCCGAAGCGGGTGTACGTGCTTATCGAGGCGCCCGGACGTGACGGCGGCCTCTACCGGTCCGACGACCGAGGCGAGAGCTTCGAGCTCATATCGACCAGCCGTGGGCTCCTCGACCGTCCGTTCTACTACTGCAACATCGACGCCGACCCGTCGGACGCAGACGTCCTCTACGTGAACGCGACAGGCTTCCACAAATCAACCGACGGCGGCGGGTCATGGCAACGTGGCAGCACTCCCCACGGCGACAACCATGACATCTGGATCAACCCGGACGATCCGGATCTGTTCATCCAGGCGAACGACGGCGGCGTCAACGTGACGCGCGACGGCGGCGCCACGTGGTCGACCCAACGCAACCAGACGACAGCCGAGCTGTACCAGGTGGAGGTGGACGACCGCTTCCCGTACTGGCTCTACGCAGGCCAACAGGACAACAGCACGATCCGCGTGCCCAGCGCAGCGCCTTATGGGCACCCTCTCGGCGCCATGGGCTTCTGGCAATCGGTTGGCGGATGCGAAACCGGACCCGCATGCCCCAAGCCAGGGGATCCCGACATCGTCTACGCCAACTGCAAGGGGCGTTTTGGCCGGTTCAACCTGCGCACGGGACAGGAGAAGAAGTACTACGTCGGCGCAGCGAACATGTACGGGCACAACCCCAAGGACCTGGAGTACCGGTTCCAGCGGGTCTCCCCGATTCACGTGTCACCCCACGATCCGAACGTCGTGTATCACGCATCCCAGTTCCTCCACCGGACCACGGACGAGGGCGTCACGTGGGAGACCATCTCACCCGACCTCACCGCGTTCGAAGCCTCCAAGCAGGTGATTTCGGGCGAGCCCATCACCCGCGACATCACGGGCGAGGAGTTCTACAGCACGATCTACGCAATCCGGGAGTCCAAGATCAGCAAGGGGCTGATCTGGGTCGGCGCCAACGACGGGCCCGTACATGTCACCAGGAACGGCGGCGAGACGTGGACGAACGTGACGCCCAAGGGCATGCCGCCAGGTGGCCGCGTCGACGCTGTCGAGCCGTCGCCACACCGCCCGGAGAAGGCCTACGTGGCCGTGCTGAGGTACCAGCTCGGCGACTGGGAACCGTACGTCTATCGCACCAACGACTACGGCGCGACGTGGACGCGCCTGACGACAGGCAAGAACGGAGTCCCCGCCGACTCACCGACGCGCGTCGTTCGTGAAGATCCCGACCGCGAGGGTCTCCTGTACGTGGGGACCGAGTTCGGTCTGTACGTCTCGTTCGACGACGGTGCTCATTGGCAGTCCATGCAGCGCAACCTGCCCGCGACGCCGAGCACCGACATGCAGGTCCACAGGAAGGACCTGGTGATCTCCACCATGGGGCGGTCGTTCTGGATCTTGGACGACCTCACG
>JABSRK010000209.1 GCA_013213915.1 Planctomycetota bacterium | reverse complement strand
CCAGGCCATGATCGCGGGCTGCTGTTGCACGGTCGACCCCATGAGCGACATGGACCCGCTCGAGGAGAATGACATCTCACGGTACGACGCGTTGTTGTTGTTGTTGCCGGCGATCGCGTCGTCGTTGGCTACGTACTGTCCCTCGATGAAGAAATGCGTTCCGGCCGGTTGGTTCGCCACAAGCGAACTGGGGACGCGGAGTCGGGAGCTGGTCGAGTCGGAGATGGTCGCCCCATACGTCGGCGGATAGGTGTAGACGCCGTCGGCCGCGTTGACCTCGTTACGTGGCCCGAGGGACCCCTGCGACCCGTTGAGGCCGGCACCGTACGGATCGGAGCAGCCGACGCCAAGGGCGGAACCGTTCGGATGAGGGTTGCACGCGCCGCACAGGTTGCCCTGCAACGCGAAGAAGCCGTGCTTCAGCCAGGACATGCCGACCTGGCGGAAGATGCCATCGCGCACGCGGTACATCTGTTGTGCGATGACGGGATGCTGGTTCGTGCTGGAGATCCAATTGAGCGGAACCGTCCCGATGTTGCAGGACGTGGTCCCCACGGAATACGCGTGGAAGCCGCCAGCCGGGCCGTAGTTGTTGAGCCCGGGGAGCGAGCCGACGATGACGTCAGCGCCCTGACCAGCGCTCACGGCGCACATGACCAGGACCAGGGAGAGCGACAGGAGGTTGCGAGATTTCAAACCGAAACTCCATTCCGGAAGTGGATGGGAGGGAAAGCGACGGCCGTCCAGTTGGACGATGCTGGACTCGATCGCGCGAGAACCACGACCAGGTCCTCCGTGTATTGTGCCGTGTAACCCCGGTTTGATCCAAGAGCGGCTTGCCACGGATCGGGGCCTCAGCGCAAAAAAGACCCCAACGGGTCTTCCTGGAGGCCTGCGATTCCCGGTTGCGACGGGGCGCTCAGCGGCCGGAAATCGCGGCTGACAGAGAGATCCGCGTCTCCGGAGCCGGGGCAAGTCTGGTCACAACAAGAGGATGGGGCAGTTGGGTTTGGGTGGTTGTTGCCCCGGTCTCTTGCGCCCTCCGCCCTCCGCTCCCACCATGCCCGCCATGCTCGAGGAGCGGATCATCTCCCGTCGTCTCCTGCCGCTCCTGAAGCCAACCTTCTGGAGGGCCGTGCGTCGTGCACAGAAGCACTCCATGGTCAGCAAGCGACGGATGCAGAACCTCTGGCGCCTGATGTGGCGCGGAGTGCGTGCCGGCGTGTCCGGCGACTACGTGGAGTTGGGCACGGCTCGCGGCGGCACAGCGCTGCTGCTCGACGCCCACCGTCGGGGTTTTCCCGGCGGCGCGGAGCGCCAGGTCTGGCTGTACGACGCGTTCGAGGACTTCGAGCCTTGCTTCGCTCGCTACGAAGACGTTCGTCGGCTGCTGTTCGACGAGTCCGACTGTGATCCCGAGGCCGTGCACCTGGTGAGAGGCTTCTTCGACAAGGGGCTCGCGACGCGTCCACCAAGACCAATCGCGTTCCTCCATGTGGACGCGGGTGGCTACGAGGGCGTCAGCGCCGGGCTCGACCTCGTCTGGCCTCACCTCAGTCCGGGCGCGTGGCTCGTGTTTGACAACTACGGCGTTGACGAAGGATGCCGCCGGGCAGTGGACGAGCGGGTTCCGTCAGGACTCCATCGCTTCGGTCACACCCAAGCCTACACCATGGCCGCTAGGGAACCGTAGCGGCGACGGCGCGGATGACGTCGGCGGCGTCGTCGTTGGTGACGCACGCGGAGAGGGGCAGACTCGCTGTCTGGCGACCGATTCGCATGGCGTGAGGCCACTCTTCAGGGCGCCAGCCGAAGCGGTCCTGGTAGGCGGGATGCTCGGGGATCGACAGGTAATGGACGCCGGTGCCGATGCCGTGCCGCGTCATCGCATCGAGGAACCCATCGCGGGTGATGCCGCACACCGCCTCGTCGATGAGGACGGTGTAGAGGTGATACGCGTGGCGGGTATGGGGTTCGGGCGCGCTCGGACACATGATCGGCGATGCGGCGAGCGCGTCCTGGTAGAGGTGCCAGATCTCCCCGCGCCGACGGTGGTTCGCTTCGACACGTGCGAGCTGGCAGAGCCCCAGGGCGGCCTGAAGGTCGGTCATGTTGCATTTGAACCCGATCTCCTGGACCAGGTAGTGCCTGTAGCCCTCGTCGCTGAATCGTTTCCAGGCGTCCTTGGTCATGCCATGGAGGGCGAGCCGTCGGATGCGATCCGCCGCGTCCCCGTCGTTCAGAAGGACCATGCCACCCTCCGCCGCGGCGACGTTCTTGGTGACGTAGAAGGAGAAACAGCCGAAGGCCCCGAACGTGCCAGCCGCTTGCCCCCTGTATGTCGTTTCGATGGCGTGGGCGCAGTCCTCGATCATGACGAGGTCGTGTTGTTGTGCGATCGCGCCCAGGGCGGACATGTCGCAGGGACGTCCCGCGAAGTGCACGGGTAGCAGTGCGCGAGTGCGCGACGTGATCCGCCGGCGGACCTCCTCCGGATCGATGTTCATGGTCTCGGGATCGACATCGGCGAGGACGGGCGTCGCGCCCGCGTGCAGGATCGCGTTCACCGTCGCGCAGAAGGTGAGCGGTGTCGTGATCACCTCATCGCCAGGCTCGAGCCCCGCCGCGAGAAGGCTCAGGTGCAGGGCAGCCGTGCACGATCCGACGGCGACCGCGTGGTCGGCGTCACGGTAGCGCCGAAACGCGTCCTCGAAGCGGGCCGCTTCGGGCCCGGTGCCCCACCACCCACTCCGCAGCGTCTCGACCACGGCGGCGATGTCGTCTTCGTGGATCTCAGGTGCGCCGAAGACCAGGAAGCGGTCGGCCGGACGGACGGGCCGGTCATCGGACATGGGACTCCTCGGACGGCGCTGCGGTTCCGGCGATCACGTCGTCGTGGATCGCCTCGAGGCGGCCGCCCAGCGTGGCGGCATTGTACTCGGCCTCGACGTGCGCGCGGCCTGCGCGCCCCATCTCCTCCCAGGTATCGGGCGCGGCGACGACACGATCGAGGAGGTCCGTCAGACCATCGACATCACGTTCGGGGGCGAGGTGGCCAGACACGCCGTCGCGCACGACCTCGGGGATGTCGCAGTGGTCGAATCCGACGATGGGCATGCCCGACGCCGACAACTCGATGGCCGTTACGGGGCAACCGCCTTCAGCGTCGCCGTTTTTCGCGATGACGCTGGGGACGAGGAAGATGTGCGACGAGCGGATGATCTGCAGGTACTCGTCGTACGGCCTGAGCCCTGGCCAGGTGACCCGATTGGCGACTCCTGCGTCTTCCGCGCATCGCTTCAACTCGTCGATGATGCGCTGCTTGTAGGCCGCCTCGCCCCACGTCATGACGACCAGGTGGAGATCGGGATGCCGTTGCGCGACGTTCGCGAACGCGCGCATGCCGTAGATCATTCCCTTCTTCTCGATGGCGCGGCCCGCCATGAGGCAACGGACGGTCCCGTCCTCGTCCGGAACTCGCGGTACCAGCGGGATGCGCTCGAGGTTGACCCCCAGGTGATTGACTCGGATCTTGTCGGCGTCGCACCCGAGCTCGGCCATCCGTCGCTTCATCGCGCTGCCTTCAGCGATGAAGGTGTCGGCGCGATCGAACAACTCCGTGTATCGACGCCGCCAATCCCCGGTCTCACCGAGCCGCCAGATGTCGGCTCCGTACACGCTGACGACGTGGGGCAGTCCGGATCGTCGCGCCAGCTGCAAATCTTCCCAGCCGCCGCGTCCGAAGTGGGAATGCAGCAGCACGGGCCGCCGGCGTTCGACGGCGCGTCGATGTACGGCGTAGTGGTCGCCAAAGCGTCGCGTCATCTTGCGGATGGCGCGGGCGACCGGGCCGGAATACGCCGCGACGATTTCACCGCCGACGCCATCCAATGGGAAAGCGTCCAGGTTCTCGGCACGCTTGGTGAGGACGAGGGGGCGGTAGCGGTTGTGACCGGCGATCTGTGTCCAGATCCAGTTCTCCGACATGGGCAGGTACACGATGACGGAGTGCGCGATCCACGGTTTCTCGGTCATGTCTCCGTGACGACCTCGGAGTCGGTGAGGCGCTTGATCTCGCGCACGGGGACCCCGCCGGCGAGTGTCCCGTCGTTGACATCTCGGTTGACGACGGCCCCGGCGGCGATCACGCAGCTCCGCCCGATGGACGCGTTCATGAGCACGGTGGTGCTGACGCCCAGCCACGTGTCGTCGCCGACGCTGACCTTGCCGGTCGTTGAGGGGTAAACGTCTGCCAGTGAGCCTGCGCCGACGTTCATGTGGGTGACGAACGAGCACCGGGCGGATACGGCGGCACGATCGCCGATCGTGATGTCGTCGCAGAGATCGAAGAGGCAGTCGGGGCCGATGTACGTGTGGGCGCCGATCTCGATGTGCGCAAAGTCCTCGTAGCGTCCCATGATGTGCATGGGCGTTCGGATGTGGGTGCCGGGCCCGATGCTGGCGCCGAACGCGCGCAGGATGTGCAGCCGCAGCTTCTCGTTGCAGTAGAGGACCGCCCGCGCGGCCGCCTTCGGGCCTCGCTTTCGCAGCCACATCACGTAGAGACCCCAGAAGAACCGCTTCATTCTCCCATCCGCTTCATGAACGACCGCCTGATTCGGCTGATGGTTCGGGCGACGACCATGCGTCGCAACACCGACCCGTACCGGATGCCCTGCCGCCACGGCAGGCATGCGTACGTCGGACCGTAGCTTGCCTGCGTCCTCCCGTCGAACGCGTGCGGTTGCCAGCTCTCGAACCCCTCCCGGCGTGCCGTTTCGAAGACCGGACCATCGAGTTCCGCGAACCCGGCCTCGAATCGTGCGTCGTCGCTGAAGAACGCGCCCGGAACGTGCCGCTCGAGAAACCGCCGTTCTGCCTGCCCCTTGTAGCAATCGTGGACGAACACGGCGGCGGGGCGGCGCTTGGCGAGCACGGTGAGCGCGAGCTTCAACGCGTGCCATCCCTTCGGGCCGTCGATGACGACGATGTCGCCGGCGCTGACCCGGGCGGGCAACTCCACGTTCGCGTCGCCGAAGTGCAGCTCGACGTTTTCGAGCCCTGCGCACCGTTCGGTAGCGACGATGGCATCCGGCGAGTGGGCGTCCCGCTCGATGCTGACCACGGGCACCCCTGCGAAGGCGAGGCCGAGGATGCACGTGCTCTGGCCGCGGGCACGTCCTGACTCGACGATCTTCGGGGGACGGTGATTGCCGACCGCCGCGACGAGAAAGAGCATTTCGCTGGTGAGGACACCCTTTGCCTCGTAGGGGATATGGGCCACCAGGCTCCTGAAGGCGTCCACGCGGCGGCTCGCCTCCTCGAGGGTGTGTTCGAGGTCCATGGCCGTTGAGGGGAGGGGTCGTGCCTCTATCATGGGCGTTGCCGCGGTCGGCATTGTAACGTCGTGCGACCAATCCCATGGCGATCGAAACCGTCACCGTACGCGACCCGTCGGGGACACGCTGGCACGTCGTTGACTCCTGGCGTGGACGCCTGTTCCACGACGACGTTTTCCTGCCCGACGCCCTGGCCTCCCATCGGGACGTCCTGAAGCAGTCCGGGAGTCGCGTCGTCGAGGCGGTCACCCTGGTCTCGGGCGAGCGGGTGATCGTCAAGCGGTATCCCCACCGGGCGGGTCTGGAGGGTCTGAAGCGCTTACTGCCGCTCAGCGCTGCCCGTGCGGAGTGGGAGAATGGACGGGCGCTGCAGGACCTGGGGCTACCCTGCGCCGACCCCATCGCCTATGGCCGGGCGGCCGGCGCCGACGGAGATCCAGCCGCCGAGGTGCTCGTGACGCGGGCAATCGACGAGAGCGCTGATCTCGCCCACCTGTGGAAGTCGGGCGCGCTCGAGCCCGCGGCTCGCCGCGATCTCGTCCATGCGTTCGCCCGGTTGGTGCGTGCCCTGCACGACGCGGGGGTCGCACACGAGGATCCCCATTTGAAGAACTTCCTCGGCCGGCGGACGGGTGAGGGGTGGGAAGTGGTGCCGATTGACCTGCGGCGCCTCAAGACAGGCGCTCGGCTGGGACCGTCGGGGCGCGACGTGAACCTGCTGCTCCTGTACCAGACCATGGGGGTCGTCGTTTCACGTGCCGATCGGCTCCGGTTCCTCTCGACTTACCTGGAGGGCGGCGACGAGGCGGAGCGTCGAGCCCGGGCATCACGTCTGGAAGGCGCTGGCGAGCGGCAGGTCCGTCGCTACAGGCGCCGGCGAGCGGCCGCCGCCCTGGGCGCCAACTCGCGATTCGAGGTGTACGAGGCCGCTGGCGTGCGGTGGCACGTGCGCAAGGAGCTCCGGGATCCCGAGCTGGAAGCCGTCCTGGCCGACCCGGAGGCCGCGTTCGACGCGCCAGACGCGGTCCTGAAGGAGGGAGGGACCGCTCAGGTGGTCGTCAAGCGCATCCGCCCCAAGAGGCGGCGCCAGCTGTTCCTTGACCGCGTGCGTCGGGGGAAGGCCGTGAGCGCCCTGCAGAATGCCTTTCTCCTGGAGCTGAGCGGCATCCCCACGCCGCGCGCCGCCGCGGCGGGAAAGCGCGTGGAGGGCGGGGTGGTTCGCTGTAGCTACCTTGTTTCAGAGCGAGTTAGGGACGCTCGCCACATCGACGTGGCGATCGGGGAAGCGGAACCGATGGGGCGGGCGGCCCTGATTGGGGC
>JABSRK010000208.1 GCA_013213915.1 Planctomycetota bacterium | reverse complement strand
CGCCGCATGTCGCCCGCGAAGAGCAGGAGAACCGCGACGAAGATGACCGCGGTCGCTACCCAGAAGTAGACCATCTCACCGCCCAACGGCAGCGGGAACGAGCCCGCCAACTCGGCGACCGCCGCCCGCACGTCGGCGGGGTCCTCGCCGCCGAGGAGGCGATCGACGAAGCCGGCGATCCTGTCCATCTCGGGCTCGCCCATGCCGCGAGACGCGCTACACGGCGTGCCCATCCGTATGCCGGAGCAGACCGGCGGTTTCTCGGGGTCGGCAGGGACGAGTTGCTTGTTCGCCAACAGGCCTGCGGCCTCCTTGCCCGTGAGACCCCTACTGCGAACATCGACGATCATGAGGTGCGTCTGGGTGCCACCACTGACGAGGACGTAGCCGCGGTCGGCCAGGGCCCCAGCGAGCCGTTGCGCGTTGCGAACGACACGCTCCATCAACTCCTTGAATGACGGCTGCCCCGCCTCCCCGAAGCAGATGGCCTTCGCGAGGAGTTGGGCACCGGTCGCATGCGCCATCACACCCGGGAATACCGCCCGATCGAGATCCTTCGCGTGGGCGTGCCGACAGAACGCGACCGCACCTTTCGCACCGCGGAGCGTCTTCTGCAGGGTCGTCATGACCGAGTCCGAGTGCGGGAAGGGCGACGGGTGATGCCCCGATACCACCAACCCAGCGAAATGAGAGATGTCCGAATGCAGGAGCGATCCACACTCCCTGGCGATACCCGCGAATGCCTCGAAGTCGAACTGGAACGGGCACGAGCTGCCGCCCGCAATGATCATCTGTGGACTGTGTTCGTGGGCGAGTGCCCGCACCTGCTCCATGTCAAGCAGACCATCTGGCGTCAACCCGTAGTGGACGATGCGGTAGAGCTGGCCCGAGTAATTCCACTTGAGCCCGTGGGAAAGGTGTCCACCCTCTGCGAGCCCGAGGGACAGGATGGTGTCACCATCCTTCAGCAACGCGCGGTACGTGGCTTCGTTGGCGCGTGTCCCGTCGGTCGGCTTGACGTTGACGTACTCGGCGCCTGGGAAGCACGCGAGGGCTCGTTCCTTCGCGAGCTTCTCCACCTCTGCGACCGTCTCGCACGCCGGGTAGTAGTAGTTGCGGCCGTCGTTCTCGCTGTAGAAGAGCGGATAGCCCTCCGCGGCGCGTACCGACGCGCTCGGATGGTTGTCACTGGGAACGAGGTCGATGACCCCGGCCCGGTACGCGGTCTCACGCTGCAGAAGCTCGAAGGCCTCCCCGTCGCTCTCTTTGAGGCTCATGAGGGAAGACTACCTATGGGACCGAAGAGGACTACCCCCCACCCTTCTCCAGCAAGCGCCCATAGACGCGTTGGAGTTGCTTGTCGTAGTCGATGGTCTCTTTGTGGAAAGGTCCGCCCTTGGTGTGGGCAACGTCACGGGCCTGCCACCAGTGCCAGGCCGCATCTTCGAGCCGATTCTCGATTTCGGCGACCTTGGCCATCGTCACATGTGCGCGCCAGATCCGGGGATGGACGTACAGCGCGCGTTGCATCCAGGAGCGGGCGTCAGGCCAGCGTTGGGTCTGGAATGCGACCTCGCCACGGCCCACGATCGCGTGGAGATCTTCGTCGTGGCGCTTCAAGGCGCGCTCGTATGCCTCGTCGGCAGCGCCGTAGTCGCCTCGGAGCAGATTCACGTCACCGAGGAGGGCGTTCAGATCGACACTGGTGCTGTCCTCTTCGAGTCCCCTCTTGATAACGGCCGCGGCCTCATCCAATCGGCCGACTCGCACGAGATTCGCCGCCAGCGTGGCGTGAACGAACAGGTTGGACGAATCGTGCTCGATCAGGACGTGCAAGCGCTTCTCAGCCGCCGCGGCATCGCCCGATTCCCACTCCATGGCCGCGAGGGTCACGCTCGCCCGGGGGTGGTTTGGCTCGATGGCGAGGATCTGCTCGTACTGGGCCCTGGCTTCCGCTGGCCGGTCCAACTGCTCCAGGGTGAGCCCGTAGTTGTAGCGGGCCGCCAGATCTTCCTCGTCTTCCTTCATCGCCAGGCGATACTCGGCCGCGGCTTCCTCGTAGTGCCCCGCAGAGTAGAGGTACACCGCCTTGTTGAACGACGTTTTGATGGGCGTCACTCCGCCGCACCCTGTCAGGCCGGGCCCCAGAACCAGGGCGAGCAGAACCGCCACACCTCGGCTACTACTTGTCATTCTCGTTCCTCTGGCTGTAGGGCGGCGCGCGTCCCGCGCGTCGCTTGTCACTGGGGTCTGTCGGCCAGGCGGAGAGCAGTTTCTCGTCGTCACCCCAGAGGAGCACCGCCGGGTTCGTCCGCACCTTGCGCATCATCACCTCCGCCTCCCACATGGTCCGGCGCAGGCTCGAGAGTGACTCGAGGAAGTCGGGCTTCATCTCGACGATGAATCCGTTGCCCTCCTTGAGCAACTTGTCCGCCTGGGCCAGCACCTCCGAAAGCTGGGCCTGCAAGGTGTTGAGACGCTGGTCGAGGCCCTTGGTGCCCTTCTCGAGATTCGCAATCGTGTTCGACACCTGGGGCGTGATCTCCTTCACGGTGGTGTGCACCGTGTCCAAGACACCGTTCGCATTCGCAATCAAGCCCTGGATCTCCCGCACGAGATCCTCCACATGCGTCGTGAGCACCCGCTTGATGTCCCCCCGCAGGTCTACAACGAACTCGTTGGAGTTGCGCAGCAGCGCGCCCGCTGGCTGCATCAGTTGCTGCTGGATGCTGCCCGGGAGCCGCGGGTCCAGCAACGGGTCCACGCGGTCGCGCACCAGTGCACGCAACTCGACCACGAGCTGGTTCGCGTTTGCCAGCAGGCCTTCGATGTTCTCCAGGTTCTTCGCAGAGAGCAACTGCTGGTCAAGCTTCGCCGCGAGCGACTCGACCTGGGTCGCCAGCCCAGCCAGGAGATCCGTGCTCATCCCGAGAATCGGGATGGCGCTTTCGTTGTCCTCTCCTTCAGAGAGGGAGAACACGTGCTCGGCGTCGGTCCCGGTTCTCGCCGGGCCCTGAAGGAGCTGGATGTAGTAGGGCCCGAGGAAACCCTCCTGCATCAGCAGCGCAAATGACGAGGGGCCCACGAGCATGAACCGTCCTGCGCCCTCCGCGACACCGTCCTCCTCCACAGTGTCCCGGTCGACCTCGAAGTAGACGAGGACCCGCGGTGGGCGATCTGCGGGGTAGAGCGGGCTCTTCTGCTCGCTCTCGTACTCCCGGAGAACATCCCCGTAGGAGACCCCCCACGCGTCCCCGTATCTGGACTGAAAAGACCCCAACTTGTCACCGGACGCGTATTCGATCTTGGTCACGCGGCCGACCCGTTGGCCGCCGACAGCGACCTTGGCCCCGACCTCCAGAGCCTGGATGTCCGGCATGACCGCCACGAACGTCTTCGACTCTTCGGAGAGGAGCCCGAACAGGTCTCCCCCACCAGCCCCGAAAGCGAAGAACGCGAACACGATCAACGCGAGGAGGATGAACGTCCCCGACACGATCTCGCTGCGTCTGTATTGCGCCATAATGGCTCCGTTTCACTCTCGCGCTCCGCCGGCCGCTACGCGGCGCCGGAGCGCGCCCACCGCTACATCAGCAGGTCACGGTGGTAGTCCTCTGTACTGGTTGCACCGCCGCCGGGTCCCTTGAGGTCGCCGGTGCGAAACTGCTTGATCCGCGGATCGTCACTGGTCATGAGATCATCCAGCGTGCCGTCCAGGATCACCTTGCCACGGTCCAGCATGATGATGCGGTCGGCGATGCGCTGCACGCTCTCCATCACGTGGGTGACGACGATATTGGTCATCCGCATCGTCGTCTTGAGCTTGTTGATGAGATGGTCGATGCGCGTCGTCGCAATCGGGTCGAGCCCGGCGGACGGCTCATCGTAGAACAGGATCTTCGGGTCGAGAGCCAGCGCCCGTGCGACCGCGGCGCGCTTCTGCATTCCCCCTGAGATCGCGCTGGGACGCCGATCGGCCGCATGCAACAAGTCCACCTGGTGCAGTTTCATCTTCACCATCGTCTCGATGGTGTCTGCATCCAGCTTGGTGTGGTGCTCGATGGGTAGCGCGATGTTCTGGGCGATGGTCATCGAGTTCAGGAGCGCGCCGCCCTGAAACATGACGCCGAACTTGCGCCGGACGACATCGAGTTCCCGCTCAGAAACACCCACGATGTCGTCCCCGTCGATGACCACGCTGCCCTCCGTAGCATCGATAACGCCGATCATGCAATTCAAGAGCGTCGACTTGCCACCGCCCGATCCGCCGAGAATGCAGAGCGTCTCGCCCTTCTTCACGTCGAACGTGATCCCGCGCAGGACCTCGACCGAGCCAAACCGCTTGACCAGGTCGTTGACGCGAATGATCGCGCTGTCAGCGACGACGGCGTCGGACATCAGAGCAGGTACCCTATGAAAAAGGCCCCCAGGACGGCATCGGAGAGAATGACCACGACGAGGCTGTTCACGACCGCGAAGGTCACGTTGCGTCCCAGCGCTATCGGACCACCCTCGGTGATGAAGCCGTAGTAGCAGCAGACCATGGAGATGATCACGCTGAACACCACGGCCTTGATGAGACCGGCCCACACATCGGCCATGCCGATACTGTCGATCGTTCCCTGGAAGTACGATTGCACGCCGATGTCGTACAGCGCGTAGGCCACCATCGACCCGCCGCACATCCCGATGAGATAGCTGAACACGACCAGGCAGGGAGTCATGATCAGCATCGCGAGAAAGCGAGGGGCCACCAGATATCCAACCGGATGGATGGCCATGGTCTCGAGGGCCATGACCTCGTCGTTGATCTTCATCGACGCGAGCACGGCCGTGTAGGACGCCCCGACCCGCGCGGTGAGCATGATGGCGGTCATCACCGGGCCGAATTCCCGGCACATGGATAGCGCCACCATCTGTGGGATGAGCGCGGTTTGCCCGAACTCTCGCAGCGGCGGCCCGGTCTGGATCACCAGGATCGCCCCGATGAGATAAGAGACCATGAACACGATCGGGAAGGACCGCACCCCCACGTTCGAGAGCATGGGGAACAGTTGTTTTCGGAGCGGGTTCCGCCCGACGAATGGGGCGACGAATGAGTAATAGACCGTCAGGCGAAAGAGGTACCAGACCCCGCTGATATGCCGCACGGCTCCAAACAGACCGTTCTTCGGCCTGGCAGCACCACGCCCGAGCCAACCGAGCGCGGCGCTGCCGGGGATCGGCCGCGAGGGTTCCATCAGCCGCCAGTCTCCTCGATGGTGAAGACCTGCTGCAACATGGCCAGTTCGATCACCGAACGCACGCCATCGCTGGGGTCAAGCAGGGCGAACGCGACGTCGGCCTTGCCCGAGTCCTTCATCCCCTGAATCAGCACGGCGATCCCCGACGAGTCGATGTACTCCACATCCGACAGCCGGACCTTGAGGGAAGAGACACCCTTCAGGTTCTTGTGAATCGCGTCCCGGACCTGCGGCGACGAATCCATGTCGATCTCGCCCGCAATGCTCAGAATCCGAGCGTCGCCCTCGTCACGCGTCTCGATCTGCGTCACCATCTTTTTCCTCCCTAACGGGAACAGTCTTCTCCATCACGAGCGCGAGCCGGCCGGGGCTGTTCGGCTCGGGTTCGAATTCCACCCGATCCATGATCTCGCTCACGAAGTGGGTCCCGAGTCCGCCGGGCCGGATGTCTGCCAGGTCACGGGGCTTGATCTTGTCCACGTCGCCTTCGCCGCAGAAGTCGCCAACCCGGATGCGAACCCGACCCGGCAACACCTCCAGTCGAACATGCACCAAATCGCCGTCCAGCGCACCGGAGCGGTGCTTGACGACGTTGGCACAACACTCATCGAGCGCGAGAATCAGGTTCCCCGCGTCCGCACCGAACTGTTCGTCCACCACCGGCTTGAAGAACGCACGCACCACCTTCAGGTAGCGTGCATCAGCCGGGACAGTGACGCCAAAAGCGCGGTCAGGCATGGGAAACCAACTCCCCCCGGAACGCTGACGACATGTCGGCGTCCGAACGCAACGAAGCCGCGGCGATGCTATCAGAGCCTCAGCGTCGGAGCCACAGCCCCAGGGTCGGAACTCCCGCTCGAGACAGGGCCTGTGTCCATTCGACCGCGCCGCCGCGGGGGTCGGCCGCGAGCAGGCGAAGCGCCTCCATCGGCAGCCCCTCCTCGAGCAACCACGATGCCCCCTCCACAGCCGATCGCCACCTCAGGTCGGGTGTCAACGGCGCAGCGCGTTCAAAATCTGCAGCGTCCACACGTCCACACGACCGAACGATTACGCGACCACCTTCACCGACGGCGAGCGGCGCCCAACCGGCGGGCCACGGGAGCGTCCGTTCCTTGCTGCGCCACGTCCGAGACCGACCGCTATCGAGCTGGAGCGTCACCGCTACCGGTCCCGTGTC
>JABSRK010000207.1 GCA_013213915.1 Planctomycetota bacterium | reverse complement strand
GTGCGGGTCGAGGATATCGACCAGATGATGCCGCACCGCTCGACGATGCTCACTGGTCGGCTTGGCCGTCCCGATGTCCATCCCCCGGTAGACCTTCATGCTATCCAAGCTGACGATCTCGCCGTCAAGTTGTTGAGCCAGCCGCGTGCCAACGCTGTTCTTCCCAGACGCCGTCGTCCCCGTCAGGACCAGGATCGGCGCTTCACCGCTCATGACTTGGGGACGACGGACACGGTCGTGACGCGGTCGGCACCGAGCATCGCCTGGGCGTACTTGCGCACCCGTTCTGGTGACATCTTCGCAATGTCGTCCGGGAGCGAGAACAGATCCAATCCCGACCGATAGCAATCGGCGAGGTGCCCACAGAGGCCCTCCATCGAGTCGAGCAGGCGCACGTAGTCTCCGAGCACTCGCCGTCGCACACGCTTGACGTCCTCGAGCGGAAGGCTGCGCGAGAGCCCTTCGTCCAGCGCTCGGCGCAGCCGGCGCTCGAGTTCCTTCAGGTCGGATGTCTGTCCACCGATCAACGTGTAGGACATGGACGGATCAGATCTGACAGTGAACGACAGATCGTCGCCAATCAGCCCCGCTGCGTACAGCTCTTCGTGAACCGCCGACGTCTCGCCCAAGAGGATCTCGAGGGCAACGCTGCCGGCCGTCTCGAGCCGGAACGCGTCTTGGCCAGAGCTGGCGCCTGGGCCTTTGAACCCGAGGTGCAGGATCGGCAGGGCGACAGGCATCTCGATCTTCGTGCGACGCCGCTTGATCGCAGCCGGCTCCTCTGGCGTCAACGTCGACGCCCGGACGCGACCATCGGCGTCGGTCCCCAGGCATGCGTCGACCCGGGCGACGACGTCTTGCGGATCGACGGCGCCTGCGACACACAGCACCGCGTTGCTCGGCACGTAGAACGCGTCATGGACGAGGTGCAGTTGCTTCGCCGTGATCTCGCGGATGGTCTCCGAGGTGCCCGCGATGTCCTCGCGCACGGGGTGGCGCCGATACAGGCCCTCCAGCACGCCGCGATAGGCGCGCCAGCCAGCGCTGTCGTCGTACCCGCGGATCTCCTCGTCGATGATCCCGTGCTCCTTCTCCACGAGCGCATCGGTGAAGTGGGGCTCGAACACCAACTCCAGCAGGGTGTCCAGGCATGTATCGAAGTGGCCGGACGCAGAGAACACATAGCTGGTCGTGAGGTGCCCCGTCATGGCGTTCGCTGATGCCCCGAGCCGGGAGAACTCGTTGAACAGGTCGCCCCGTTCCTTCTCGAACATCTTGTGTTCGAGGAAGTGGGCGATGCCAGCCGGAACCGTGACCGGACGCGCACGGCCGTGGGGGATGAAGCGTCGGTCCACGCTCCCGTAGTCGATGGAGAGCTGGGCGCAGCTGCGCGTGACGGAGTCCCGGGGCATCACCTTCACGGCGAGACCACGAGCTGTGGTGCCCTCGAACAGGCGTTCACCACACACAGGGTCGCAGCGCTCACGCAGTCGCATGGGCGGGCTCCTCTCGGTCGAGGAAGAAGATGGTGTCCAGGCTGGCGCGTTCGAACAGCGCGGGAATGTCATCGATGGACATCCGCTCGAACCCACGCACGATGGCTTTCAGCGTCTTTCCGCGGCGCTTCATCAGCCGGCGCCGATAGAAGAACTCGATCAGCCCCGTCGGAGAATCCGGGACCGTCCGGATTGACGAAAGGATCGCCGCGCGGGCGAGCGCCACCTCGTCGTCGGAGATACGCCCACGTTTCATCGCTCGCACCTCGGCACGGATCGCCCTCAGCGCAGCATCGTGGTTCTCCGGCCGGATGCCGGCCTGAATACCGATCGTCCCGGATACGTTGTCCAACCACGAGTTGATGTCGTAGCAGAGCGATCGCTCCTCCCGCACGTTGCGGAACAACTTGCTCGCCGGTCCGCCGCCCAGAATGGTGTTAGCCAGGACCACCTCGCTATAACCCTCGCCCGGCGTCCAGTCGGCGATACGAAATCCGAGCGTCAACCTGCCCTGCTCCACGTCCAGCGCTTCGCGCACCTTGCGAACACGTGAACGTGGCGCCGCGAGTTCCAGAGGACGCAGGCGTTCCTTGCGCCGCGGGGCAAGCTTGAAGTGACGTCGCACCAGGCGCTCGGCCTGGCCCGCGGTGCACGGGGCCAGCAGGTAGACATCGATCTCCCCTTCGCTGAACGTCCGCATGCCCTCGGCGAGCGTGGCGAGCGGGGTCGCTGCGTCAATACTGGACTCCGTCCCGATGTCCGGATGGGCGAGCGGCGTACCCGCGTACATCTCTTCGTGCAGTCGATCGAGGGCGTACCGCGCCTTGTTATTGACCCGACCGAGGAGATCGCGCTTGAGGCTGCGACGTTCCTGCTCGAACACATCCGATGCCGGCAGTCCATCGGCTCCCGTCGGCGGTCCCGACAGCACATGGGACAGGAACGCCAGCAGGCTCTTCAGATTCTCTGGCCGTCCGGGGAGAAACCGCCCGGCGACCGTCGACGCGCGCAGCGCAAGGACGTGTCGGCCTGCGATGCTCTGCGCGGCCGCTCCATAACCGGCGCCATACAGATCCTGCAGACGCGACACCAGCCTCCGACGGGTGGGGAGGTCCTGCGTCCCCCGCGACAGCAACGCGGCGAAGAGATGGCGCAGGGTCCGACGGTCATCCAGGGGAGCGCGAATAAAGACGCGAACGAACTCCGTCTTGAATCGATCTGAGCGGTGATGGTGCAGCGTCACCCCGCGATCGAGGGGGATGGTGGTGAACGAAGGTGAATCGTTTGGCAAGGACCGGCTCCGGGCAGATTCTATCAACGGAGCCGCGGATTCCCTGCAGGAGTTGCGCCGCGGACGTCGTAACCACATAGTGGGGACCTGGAGGGCCCGCATGCTCTGGACCGCGACCATTCTCACATTGTTGTCGCTGCCGCCGGCCGCAGCCGATGGCGTCGACGAGATCCTCGCCGCAGCGATCAAGAAACAGACTCCATCGGGCGCGCCGCCAGCGATCATGTCGTACCACGCCGACTACGAGGTCTCGCTCCACGAGGACGACAAGGGCAACGCGACCCCCAAGCGATCCGGCACCATCGAGCAATGGTGGCAGGTCAGGAATGAGAAGGTCCGGTACCACCGCGTCTTCCGATCCAAGATCGGTACTGCGGCCCCCGCGCACTACATCACCGACGGCGACCGCTTCTGGTTCCAGGTCGAGGGGGAGCGCGTCCAGTCCATGGACGACCCCACCCTCCGCGACGACCTCGAGAACCTGCGCGCTGAGATCCGACGCACAAGCGAACTCATGCAGTTGTTCTTCATCGCCAACATCCTCGACCCTTCCGCCAAGGCAACGTTGGCAGAGGGCGCCAAGGACGTCGATGACCCGAAAAGTCGCCGCAGAGGCGACCGTATCGCCGTCCACGAGGTGACGGTCACGCGCGAAGGTAAGCGGACGGTGACACTTCGGATCGGCAAGAAGGACCACCTGGTCTACGAGGCGGAGTTGCTCCCCCGCAACGGCCAGACCGTCGTTGAACGGTTCGGGTTCGGGTATCACCGGCAGCTGAAAGACGCCCTGATAGGCGACGTGGTGATCCCTACGCGGGTTACGTATTCCAAGAACGAGAAGATCGTCATGGAGGCGAACGTCCCCCTCCCCGCGGAGGAACACATTCGCTTCAACACCCCGCTGTCGCGGAGGCTGTTCCAACCCCTCAAGTAACCGGGAGGCATCCCATGCTCGACGGCATCTCCCCCGTCGTCGGCCCCGACCTCCTCGCCGTCCTCTGCCAGATGGGACACGGCGACGAGGTCGTCCTCGCCGACGCACACTTCCCCGGACACTCCTGCAACGAGACGGTCCTCCGCGCCGACGGCGTCGACATCCCGGCGTTGCTGGACGGCGTGCTGCCCCTGTTCCCGCTCGACCCCTACGTCGATAGCCCCATAGCCATGATGGACGCCGTGTCGGGTGACGAGCTCGATCCCGCCGTCGAAGAGCGCTACCGGTCCATCATCGATCGCCACCGCCCGGGGACCCCGGCGATCGAGCGCCTCGAACGGTTCGCGTTCTACGAGCGCAGCCTCTCCGCATTCGCCGTCGTCATGACCGGCGACGTATCCAAGTACGGGAACGTGATCCTGAAGAAGGGGCTCGTCGGCGCCAGCCGCGACTAACCCCCGGTGGACGCAGGAATGGCCCACGGCGGGCGAAGCTGGGGATCACTTCTTGCGCTGAAACTGGTTCTCCAGCTCCCTCAGATCGACGGACACGGCGACCGGACGCCCGTGCGGACAGTTCCGCGCATCCGGGTTCCTGGCCGACCACGCGAGCAACGCAGCAATCTCATCGTCGGGTAACGAATCGTTGAACTTGACCGCCGCTCGGCAGGCGAGACCGGCCGCCACCTCGCTGCACAATTCCCGGCGGTCGAGCTTCGCCCCCTCCTCCTGCAACGTCGCCACCAGGCCCAGGACCAGGTCCTCGGGAGAGAGCCGGGACAGGGCGAGCGGCACGGACTGGACGCAGACGCTGGTCCCGCCAAATGGCTCGACCTCGATGCCGAGGGCCTTCAAATCGTCGGACTTGTCGAGCAGCAGCGCCTGGTCCGCGGCGCCGAGATCCACGACCTCGGGGACGAGCAGCCGCTGGTCCTCCCCTTCGGCAGACTCGAAGCGGCGGAGTAACTCCTCGTACAGGCGGCGCTCGTGCAAGGCATGCTGGTCAACGATCCGGAGACCCTCCGAGCTCTCGACGACGATGTAGCTACGGTGGATCTGGATGAACCGCCCCGACATCCCCGCGTCCGCCTCGGTGAGGGGCACGGGTCGGGCGCGGGCGTGGCCCTTGCACGGGTTGGTCGAGACCTGGTCGTCGGGGACGGCGGTCGGAACGAACGTAACGGACGGGCCATCCGCCTCCCTTGCCGGGCTCCCTGTCGGCGAATCCGAGAACAACTCGCGCTCCAGGTCAGCCAGCATGGTCGCGCGGGTCGCAGGCGCGCCGGCCTGCTGCGAACCCATCTTCAGCGGCCGGTCAGCGCCGTCCTCGAGCAGACGGGCGCGCACGCCGCGGCGAACGAGTCCGAAAACCCGGTCCTTGTCACGGAAGCGCACCTCGGTCTTCGTCGGATGGACGTTCACATCCACGTCTCCCGGATTCACCTGAATGAACAGGAACGTGACCGGATGCTCCTTGGGCATGATGAGGCCGCGGTAGGCATCCTTGATCGCGAACGAGAGGCTGCGGTCCTTGATGTAGCGTCCGTTCAGGAACAGATACTGCTGGCGTGTGTTCGTCCGCGCCAGTGACGGCGGACCAATAAGCGCGTGCATGGATATATCGCCGTCCTGCACCTCGGTCTCGAGCAGCGGCTCGACGAGGCGTCGCCCGAACAACGCGCCGACGCGGCCACGCAGGTCCCTGTCGGGCGCGATCTCGAGCACGCGCTTGCCGTTGTGGCTCACACGAACGCCGACATCCGGTTCGGGCAGGAGGAGCCGGGTGACGACCTCGAGCGCCTGGGACAGCTCCGTCCGCTCTGCCTTCAGGAACTTCCGGCGCGCCGGCACATTGAAGAACAGGTTACGGACCTCGACGGTGGTGCCGACGGGGCCGCCGGCGGGGACCGGACCCTCGATCTCGCCGCCGCGGCATTGCAGCCGCGCGCCGACCTCGTCCTCGGCGCGGCGCGACAGGATGGTCGTCTCGGATACGGACGCGATGCTCGGCAAGGCTTCGCCTCGGAATCCGAACGACGCGACACGGAACAGATCGTCGATGGACGCGATCTTGCTCGTCGCGTGGGACTGGACGCACAACGCGAGGTCGTCCGTCGACATGCCATGGCCGTCGTCGCGCACGCGGACGAGTCGCGTGCCGCCAGCCTCCAAATCGATCTCCAGGTGCGTCGCGTCCGCGTCGAACGCGTTCTCCACCAGTTCCTTCAGCACCGCCGCAGGACGTTCGATCACCTCGCCCGCGGCGATGCGATTGGCGATCTCCTCCGGCAGGACTCGAATCAGCGACGCCACGGACGCTCCCCTCCCCTGCTGCCGGCGTGGACGGCTGGCCGACGCGATCCGCCGAGAGACGTGACGAGGAACCGGTCCATGAGCACGCGCGGAGCGCCGCCGCTCGTCTTCAACCCTCGCTCGAGTTCCAGCAATCCGTTGAACGCCTTGTCGAGGGCTCCGGGGTCGTGCCATGCCTCCACCTGGGCGCGGAGCCGGTCACGGAAGAAGGGCGGCTGTCGTACGGCCGAAGCCGCGTCCGTGAAGGACTCGCCCTCCGCCATCATCTCTCGGACCCGGGCTACCTTGCGCAGGCGCGACCCGGTGGCGCCGAGGATCATCATGGCGATGGACTGGGCATCACGAACGTGACGGCCAGAAAAGTCGATGAGCCCGCGCTCGAAGAGCAACTGACTCTGATCAATCGCCGCGGAAGCCTGCTTCCCTGCCACGGCCTCCGCCAGGTCGAACACGGGCGCGAGCCGTCCCTCACCGACGCAGCGCTCGATGTCGTCGGCGCCGATGCGCGGACGCTCCTTCACGAACGTGGTGAGCTTCTTCAACTCGCTGTCGAGTTCGCGCAGCTTGTTGCCCACCATGCGGTGAAGGGCATAGGCATCCTCCATGGAGAGCCCCTTGCCGAGGTCCGCGGCCCGCTCGACCACCCACCGGGACAACGGCGACTGCCAGGCAGGCCCTTGCCCCTTGAACGGCGAATCGAACAGACGGTCGCACTGCACGACCAGGCCCTCGAGCTTGCCCAGAGACGCGAGGAAGCCTCGCTAGGGG
>JABSRK010000206.1 GCA_013213915.1 Planctomycetota bacterium | reverse complement strand
TAACGTCGCCGACTCTCAGGAGATCCTCATGGGCGCCCCGATGACCACGACCGACCTCTTCGACCTCGAAGCCCTCTACACCGAGGAAGCGCGACTGGCCCGCGACGAGATCCGTCGCTGGGCACGCGAGCGCTTCGTCCCCCTCGTGGAGGACGCGTATCGAAAGGGAGAGTTCCCCCTCGAAGTCGCCCTGGAGCTGGCCGAACTCGGCGCGTTCGGTGCAAACCTGGAGGGGTACGGCTGCGCCGGGCTCTCCAACACCGCCTACGGACTCATGATGGAGGAGCTCGAATACGCCGATTCAGGCCTGCGTTCTTTCGTCAGCGTGCAGGGCGCGCTCTGCATGTATCCGATCTACGCGTACGGGTCGGACGAGCAGAAGGACAAGTACCTGCCCAAGATGGTGACCGGCGAGATCATCGGGTGCTTCGGTCTCACAGAGCCGGACTTCGGGAGCGATCCGGGGGGCATGATCACCCGCGCCGAAGACAAGGGCGACCACTACGTCCTGAACGGCGCGAAGATGTGGATCACCAACGGCGGCCTCGCGCACATCGCCATCGTGTGGGCGAAGCTCGACGGCGAGGTCGTCGGGTTCCTCGTCCCCACCGACAGCGAAGGCTTCTCGGCCCCAGAGCAGCGGCGCAAGTGGTCGCTGCGCTGCTCGGTGACGTCCGAGCTCGTCCTGCAGGACGTCAAGGTCCCGAAGGACGCGCTCATGCCGAAGGCGATCGGCCTCAAGACGGCCCTTGGCTGCCTGACCCAGGCCCGCTATGGCATCGCGTTCGGAGCCGTTGGCGCGGCCCGCGCGTGCTACGACACGGCACGCGACTACACGATGTCACGCATTCAGTTCGGCAAGCCCCTCGCCTCTTACCAACTCATCCAGACCAAGCTGGCGAACATGCTGACGGAGATCACCAAGTCTCAGATCCTCTGCTGGCGCCTCGGCCGCCTGAAAGACGAGGGCAAGATGAACTTCGCCCAGGTGTCACTCGCCAAGCGCAACAACGTCGGCCGCGCCCTCGAGATCGCTCGTACCTCCCGCGATATGCTCGGAGCGAACGGCATCACCGACGAGTACCCGGTCGGCCGGCACATGTGCAACCTCGAAACGGTGAACACCTACGAGGGCACCTACGACATCCACGGCCTCATCCTCGGAGAGAAGATCACCGGCATCCCCTCCTACACGTGATCGATCACTCGGTGCCGATCACCTGTTTCAGAAAGGCGAGGATGAGCTCGGACGCCTTGTCCCCCTTGCCGCCGATCTGGGAGAAGATCGAGAGATGCGTCCGGTTCTTGATCTCGTGGGATGCCACCGGCCGCTTCGCCTTCTTGAGTGCGGCGGCGAACCGCTTGGCGTCGCGCGGGAGTCCGGCCATGTCCCTGTCGCCCCAGATGACGAGGAAGGGCGGGCTCTGGTCGTGGATGTTGGTGACCGGTGACGCCTCCACACGCACTTTGCGCTCCCTTCCGAACACCTGGCGGAACGTGCCATAGCCCGAACGGCAATCGTAGACGCCCGAAATCGGGAAGACTCCACGCACATGCTTGCGATCGACGCCGTGCTTCTTCAGGTACGTCGGTGAGAGGGCCAACAACGACGACAGGTGGCCGCCGGCGGAGTGGCCGGACAGGAAGATCCTGGTCCCGTCGTACCCGTACTTCTGTGCGTTCTTCACCAGCCAGGCCAGCGCACGCGCACAGTCATCGACGTGGACAGGGTGCTGGACCTTCGGTGACAACCGATAGTTGTTCTGGGCGCAGGCATAGCCATTCTTGGCGAGCCAACGACCGATGTTCGAATACCAGATCTTGGAGCCCATCGTCCACGCGCCGCCGTGGATAAACATGACGAGCGGTGGCTTCTTCACACCCTTGGGAACGTAGAGGTCGAGCAGGTGGCGTGTCTTGTGGGCATCCTTGCCCTCGACGTACTGCAGGTTCCTGTGCCGCTCAAAATCGAGATCCTGCCCAGCAAGCGACGGTACGAGAACGAGGATCAACGCAAGCGCGGTCGCGGTGGTTCTCATCCCGGCATTGTAGCGATTCGCACGACGATCACCGCCAGCACCGATGCGCATCGCAGCGGTTCGGTGGTCGCGCCGCGGAACCCTACGGAACCGTGGGTGTCTCCTCCTCCGTCGACTGTGCGCTACGGCCCGAGGCCCAGATCAGGGAACACGCCGCGACGAAGATCACGCACCACTCGAAGACGAGTATCCCCCAGTCGATATTGCCCGCGTCGTATCGCGCTGGCGGCCCCGAGAACAGGGGATACCAGTTGCGCATGCTCTCGCCCGCCTGATTCTTGACAACGAAGGGCGGGTATATGGCGGCCACCACGAAGAAGAAGACCGCCACGAAAACGACGCCCCGCTGCATCTTGTTCATTCCGTGAGAGTAGCACGCTCCAGGTAGGGTTCAGGTGCGCCTACTGGCGAGACACCCAGGTGACCACCCCGGTACCATCCATCCCATGTCGCCCGCCGATATGATCGCCCGCTTCGGATCGCCCCTCTACGTCTACGACGAGGCGCTGCTCCGTGATCGCTGTCGCCGGCTCATCAACGCGCTGCCCTCGCACGCGTTGCTGTACGCCATGAAAGCAAACTCCAACGCGGCGCTGCTCGAAGTGATCCGCGGCGAGGGGCTGGGCATCGACGCTGTGAGCATCGGCGAGGTGATGCTGGCTCGAAAGGTCGGCTTCGCGGCGGACCGGATCTCGTACAACGGGAACAACGTCACCGACAACGAGATGAGAGCTGTCCTCGATCTCGGCGTGGGTGTGACGGTGGATTCCCTGTCGCAGCTCGAACGGTACGGCCGCCTGTTCCCCGGAACGGATGTCGGCGTGCGGCTCAATCCGGACGTCGGCGACGGTCACCACGACCACGTCATCACCGGAGGACCGGACGCGAAGTTCGGTATAGATCACGAGGACATGGAGGGCGCCCACTCCATCGCGAAGCACCATGGCCTCACGATCTGTGGGCTGCAGCAACACATCGGCTCAGGCATCCTCGATGTCAACACGTTCATCGGAGCGATGGAGGCGATGCTCACGGTCGCTGATCGGTTTCCTGAACTGCGATTCGTCGATTTCGGCGGTGGCTTCGGCATCGGTTACCAACCGGACGAAGATGACTTCGACGTCGCCGCGTTCGGCGTGCAAGCCAACCCCCTCCTCGAACGTTTCAGGGCGAAAGAACCAGACGTCACCTTTCGATTCGAGCCCGGACGCTGGGTCGTCGCCCCGTGCGGCACGCTGTACGTCACCGTCACGTCGATCAAGCGAGGCAAGCGGCACACCTTCGTCGGCACCGATTCGGGGTTCAACCACCTGCTGCGACCGGCCCTCTACGGAAGCTGGCACACCATCGAGAACGTCTCCCGCCCCGACGCACCAGTCGAACCCGTATCCGTCGTCGGAAACGTGTGTGAGTCGGGTGACCTGTTCTGCAGAGACCGGGCGCTTCCCACGCCGGAGGAGGGTGACGTCCTGGCGATCCGGGATGCCGGCGCGTACGGCTGGTCGATGGCGTCCTGCTACAACCTCCGACCCCGACCCGCCGAGGTCATGCTGAGCCCGGACGGGCCCCGGATTATTCGTGAAAGAGAGTCGACAGAGGACCTAACCCGTTAATCAAGCTATGCTTGTAGGCCGATCTCTCGGCACGGAGGACAACGGGCTGTCACCACCTCGTTGCTCTCGCCGCTGTTGAGAGCAGGGCGCCGGCATCCGAGCCGAGCACTCCTGTCACCGAACACCCGAAAGGAAGAGCATGAAACGTTTCACCGCTTTGCTGCTGTGCAGCCTGCTGGCCATGGGCCTCACGAGCTGCCTCAAGATGAACATGACCATCGACGTCAAGAACGACGCCTCCGGCACCGTGAAAATGAACGTCGGCGTCAAGACCGAATCCATAGAGACCATCAGGGGCCTCATGGAGTCCATAGGTGACACAGGCGGCGTCGAGGTCGAACAACTCGATAAGGCCCTCTCGGAAATCGAGTCCATGTTCGACGAGAAGAAGATCGCGCAGAAGCTGAAGGAATCCGGCCTTGAGGTCACCAAGGCCAAGAAGACCGAGGAAGAGGGCTGGAATGGCGTGCAGGTCGAGGCCACGGTCAAGAACGTCAACGAGTGGCTCGACAAGGCAGCGGAGCAACAGAAGGAGGGTCTCGAGGAGCTGGACCTGCCCATCCCGTTGGATGGGTTGAACCCGACCTTCTATAAGACCGCCACGCAGGGCGTCGGCGAAGTCGTGCTCGTCCCCTCGCTCGCCGAGGTGCTCGGCGGTGACCTGCCGATCGATCTCGAGGAGCTGGAAGATCTCCCCGATGAGGAACTCGACCAGCTCGAGCAGCAGTTCATGATGGTCAAGCAGATGCTGGCCATGGACGACATGGCGCTCGAGCTCGTCCTCAACCTCCCGGGCAAGGTCGTCACGACCAAGGGTTGCAAGAAGTCCGGCGAGAACGGCCTGAAGTTCGTCTTCAAGGCAGGCGACATCAACATCGATAACCTGTCCACGCTCTTCGGATTCAAGGACGGCATCTCGGCGACCTTCGAGATCCCCGAGGGCTGCAAGATCGTGTTCAAGGACAAGAAGGTCGACGGTGAGAAGGCGGATGGCGACGCCAAGAAGGACGAAGAGAAGAAGGAGAAGAAGGGCGGCCTCAAGATCGGCGGCGGAAAGAAGGGCTGACCCGAAACTTCTTCAGCGGGTGGGATCGTCACGACCTGCCCTCGGGGGCTCCGGGCTCGCGTCCGGGGCCCCTTCGCTTTTCGCGCTACCGGGCGTGGAGCAGGGATGAGCGAGACCATCATCGACACACGGGGCGTACCGATTCACGCTTGGGTGAAGGACGTCCACGTCGACGACAACGCAATGCAGCAGCTCCGAAACGTCGCGAGCCTGCCGTTCATCCACCGCTGGGTGGCGGCCATGCCGGACATCCATTGGGGCATCGGCGCGACCGTCGGAAGTGTGATCCCGACCAGAAAGGCGATCATCCCTGCGGCCGTCGGCGTCGACATCGGCTGCGGCATGATGGCCGTCAAGACGTCGCTGACGGCGTCAAGCTTGCCAGATGACCTGAAGCGCATTCGCACCGCCATCGAGAAAGCCGTGCCGCACGGCCGCACCGCCCGCGGCGGCAAGGGCGACCGCGGCTCGTGGGACCGGGCTCCCGCGCGGATCGAAGCGGCCTGGAAGAAGCTCAAGAGAGGCTACGAGCCCATCATCCGCAAGCACCCGAAGCTGGACCGCGGACGCCACTACCAGCACCTCGGAACGCTCGGCACCGGCAACCACTTCATCGAACTCTGCTTAGACACCGAAGACGGAGTCTGGGTCATGCTCCACTCGGGCTCACGAGGCGTCGGCAACCGCATCGGCATGCACTTCATCACCCTCGCACAGAAGGACATGCGCCAGCACATCGCCGATCTCCCGGACAAGAACCTCGCCTACTTCACGGAAGGTGCCAAGCACTTCGACGACTACTTCGAGGCCGTTGGATGGGCGCAGCGATTCGCACGGGAGAACCGTGAGCTGATGATGGAGGCCGTCCTCCAGGTCCTCCAGCACGACACCAGCCTGCCGCGATTCAAGGCGGACCTCGTGGCCGTGAACTGTCACCACAACTACGTCCAGAAGGAAACGCACTTCGGCAAGGAGGTCTTCGTCACGCGCAAGGGCGCCGTCTCCGCAGCCAAAGACGAATACGGCATCATCCCGGGTTCGATGGGTGCCCGCTCGTTCATCGTCAAGGGCAAGGGCAACGCGAACAGCTTCCATTCGTGCAGCCACGGCGCCGGGCGCGCCATGTCGCGCACGGAGGCGAAGCGTAGATTCACCATCGACGATCACGTGAGGGCCACCGCTGGGGTCGAGTGCCGCAAGGACAAGGACGTCATCGACGAGACACCGATGGCGTACAAGGACATCGACGCGGTCATGCGCGCGCAGGCCGACCTCGTGGACATCGTGGCGACGCTCAAGCAGATCGTGTGCGTGAAGGGATAGGGCCTCAGCGAACCCGGACCCGGGCCACGTACGCCATCTCCGGGTCGTTGCGCACCCCCACGGACTCAACGAGAACACGCAAGCTGAGTTTCGGGAGTCCACGAAAGACCTCCCGCTCCCCATCCCGCGTCCGCTCCTTCACGACGACCGGCTTGTTCAAGTCGCAGAGCTTCTTGTCGAGCTGGATCCACAGATCGCCCCGCCCCCCGGAAACCGTAAAGGTGTTCCCGTCGCGACGCACGTCGATGACCCCCGACCCGCGCGCGGAGAAGAGCCAGTAGAAGTGCCGCTTCCAGGAGAGGCTCGGCTCCCACACGACGTGCTCCGGCCGCGGGTCTCGGCGGTGCTCCAGCATCCAGGCGAATATGGAGCGAATGTCGTGCCCCCGCTTCCTGGGGAAGCCGTGGCCGATGCGGTCCTTCGGGGGATAGAGGTGGAAGACGGCGGGGTAGCCGCCGTGTCGGGGCCGCAGCTCCTGGTCGATGCGCTCGAAAGCCCGTATGGAGGAATCTGGCTTCACTCGCTGGTCGTCCTCCGCGTTGTACACGCGCAGGGGCAGGTTGCGGAAGTTGGGAACCACTCCCCGCTCGTAGACACCACCTGCCATGGGCGCTGCCGCCGCGAACAGGTCGGCGTGCTTCCCACCGACTGACCAGGTGCCGTATCCCCCCATGGAGTGGCCGGCGAGATAAACACGGTTGGTGTCGATCCGGTAGGTGCGTTTCAACTCGTCGAGGATGGCGGTGACGAAGCGCTCGCCCTCAGGACCCGTCCACCCCGTGCGCTTCTCGGCCACTGTCGGATAGACGCAGATCAGCTTGGAATCGGGGGTCCCGAAAATACGCGCCATCCCCGGACCACTCCCA
>JABSRK010000205.1 GCA_013213915.1 Planctomycetota bacterium | reverse complement strand
CCTGCATGTCCTCGTAGACAGCGGTGCGGGCCTCGACGTTGGAGTGGATGTCCGAGATGAGGGCGATCATGCGAGGGCGGAACCCTAACAGCGACCCTGCCACAGGGAAATACGACCCGGTTCGCGCCCGTGGAGCGAAGGTAGAACCGGGCGCTCGGTACGCATCAATCGGACCGCCCGATGCGGGCTGAGGGACGGCACGCACGCAGAGCAGACCCAGCCTGCTATCCTCCCCCCATGACACTCGAGCAGCGGCCGGACCAGCCGGCGATCCGCATGGCGATGATGCCGTCCGACACCAACGTCCACGGGACCATCTTCGGCGGCGTGATCCTCTCCCAGATCGACCAGGCGGGCGCCATCGCCGCGCGCACCTACGCCCCCGAACGCGTGGTCACCGTGTGCCTCCGCGAGGTGGAGTTCCACAAACCGGTCTACGTGGGTGACATCGTCTCGTACTACGCCTGGGTCACCGACGTCGGCAACACCTCGATCACCACCCGGGTCGAGGTAGTGGCGGAGCGCTTCCGTCCCACTGGCGTGACGGTCACGGTGACCGACGCGGAGGTCGTCTACGTCTCCGTGGACGACCACTGGGAGAAGGTCCCTGTGCGCCAGCCCGCGGATGGCGCCGTGTAGGGTCGCCGGTCTACCCGTCCAGCAGCTTCCAGCCGCCGCGCGACTTCACATCCTGGAGCATGAAGCGGCAGCCTTTCAGGCTCGGATGCAGCCGATCAGCTGGGGACTCCTGGACAGCGACACCCGCGTCGAAGGCGCGGCCCATGGCGCCGTAGAGGTCCACGTGGTCGATGCCCAGTCCACCGAAGATCTTCAGGGACTCGTTGCGCGACCGCTGGTACTCCTCGCCCCACTGGGTGTACGGGAGGAACATGGGAAGGAGGACGACATCGAGAGGGATCCCGTCCGCCTTGCAGAGCTCCGCGAGCTCTTCGAGGGCGTCGCGCGCGTCCCGCACATTCTCCTCGAACGTGTACTTGGGCATTTGTGATATGCGCATGTTCACGACGCGTCGGTAGATCTGGCTGTTGGCGAACAGCCAGGGATTCAGGTCCTTCACCGGGCGATCCGGGTGGATCAAGGTGAGATTGCCGTCCTTGTCCGGGAACAGCACCGGCGTCACGCGGAAGTCGTTGTTGTGGAACACCAGGACCACGCGGTCCGGCTTGATCGCGCGGTTGAAGCGGCGGTAGTAAGCGACCTCCTGCAGGGTGCTGTAGCCCTCGACGCCGGCGTTCCAGTACTCGTGCTTGTCGTCCCCCAGGAGCTCCCGGACCGCTGCGACGAACTTGCCGCGAAACACCACCGAGTCACCGATGAACAACAGGCGCTGGACGCCCGGGCGCTTTTCAAGCGGGTACGGGTTCTTGAGGGTGCCGTGGTCCCCGTAGGGGAACCACTCCTCGGAAGCGCTCTCGAGAACCGGCCGATACCCGAGTTCGTCATCCGCGACGAACACCGCGACGAATGCCTTCTTCACCCCCTTTTCCAGATTGCGCCAATCGTCGTCCTGCCCCGGGATGACGTCGTCGAGGGGCCACAGCACATGCAGCGCCCCCTCCACCAGCAGCAACGCGAACGCGAGGCTCACGACGAGCAGCAGGAGGCGGAGGGCCCAGCGGCGAAATGGACGACGGATTGTTGCCATGGCGACGGCTCCAAGGCTACGTGACAGCCCCTATTTCCGTCACCCGCGTCCGGCGACGTACAATCCGCCCGTGTGCGGTATTGCAGGAGCGTGGCGGGCGGCGGCTTCTCCGGACGAGCCGTGCGTGCTGGATCTGTTGGACGGGCTCGGGCACCGCGGCCCGGACGGGAAGGGCCTCTGGTGGGAGGACGGAATGGTCCTCGGCCACCACCGGCTCGCAATCCATGACCTGTCGGCTGCGGGCGCCCAGCCCATGGTGTCGGACGACCGTGGCCTCGTTCTCGTCATCAACGGGACGATCCACAACGCCGCCGCGCTCCGCCAGGACCCGGCGTGCGCCGGTTATCCGTTCCGGGGCCGCTCCGACGCCGAGGTGCTGCTGCCGCTGTGGCGACGCTACGGCGTCGACGTGCTGAAGCAGCTGCGCGGTCCCTTCGCGCTCGCAATCTGGGACCGGCGCGACCGGGCCCTGTGGCTCGCTCGCGACCCCCTCGGCAAGAAGCCCCTGCACTGGACCCACCTGGACGACGGCGTCGTGTTCGCGTCCGAGATGGCGGCCCTGCTGCGGATGCTGCCCGAGCGCCGCTATCGCCGCGACGCCGCGGCCGCGTACTTGCAAGCGGGCTACGTACCCGGCGAGGACACGGTGGTGGAGAACGTACACAAGCTCGCACCCGCGACCTGGATGTGCGTCGATGCGCGCGGTGTGCGCACGGGTCGCTACTGGGCGCCGCCCACGGCCGAGGACCCTTCCCTCGTGGGTGCGCGCGCCGACGACGCCCTCGACGAAGCGTTGCGGAAGGCCGTCGCGCGGCGCACACGTACGGACCGGGAACTGGGGGTCCTGCTCTCCGGCGGACTGGACTCGGCCAAGGTGCTGTACGCCGCCACCGCCGAGCTCGGCCGCCCGCTCCCCGCATTCACCCTCGGTTTCGCCGACTCCCCCCGACACGACGAACGCCACCAGGCGTCGGAGTCCGCGGCGTTCGCCAACGCGCCCCATCACACCTGGACGTTCGACGCCGATGCAGGCACGTTGCTCACCGAGCTCGTCACCACCACGGGCGAGCTGCTCGCAGATTCGAGCTGGTTGCCCACGGCGTTGGTCTGCCGACGCGCTCGGGAACACGCGGTGGTGCTGTTGTGCGGCGACGGTGGAGACGAGACCCTGCTGGGATACCGGCGCCACGGTGTCGCCCGTTGGGCGCAGCGGCTGCACGGCACCGGGCTCGGGCACGCGGCGGCCGCTCTGGCGCCCCTGGTTCCTGGAACCCGCCGCCGGCAAGGGGTCGCCGCGCTGGCAGGGGACGCCACGTCGTCCCTTGCCGACCTGGTGGGGCTCATGCCACGCAGCGCGCTGCGGCGCGAGCTCCTCCCCGGGGCGCTCCCCGATCCGGACCCCCTGGCGACGAGCTTCGAGGGGATCAGCGGCCCCACGGACGGCGCCGCGCTGGCGGGACTCCTCGACCTGCAGACGTACCTGCCCGGCGACCTGCTCCCCAAGATCGACCGCGCGTCCATGCTCTCGGGCGTCGAGGTCTGGGCCCCGTTCCTCGACCCGGACGTGGTCGACGTCGCCCTGCGCATCCCGGGAACGACCCGGCGCGGCCTCACCCGGGGCAAGCAACCGCTCCTTCGCAAGCTGCCCCCCGGTCAGCGGGCGAAGCACCTACGCCGACCGAAACGGGGCTTCGCCGTGCCACTCCTCGACTGGTTACGACACGGCAACTACGGGCGCTTCGCCGACCAGGTCCTCGGCGACATCCGCGCTCCGTTCGAGGGCCTGCTCCCGGACGCCGACGCGCACCGGCTGCTCACCCGCACCCGCAACGGCGAGGCCGCCCTCGCGCCCCTCGTCCACGCCTGCGTCGTGCTCGCCATTTTCTGGGACGCCTTCCTGCGGAGCCCGTCATGAACCGTGTCGTGAGCGGGCTCTAGGTCGTGAGCAGCAGGTCCCACAGGTCCTGCACGGCGGCTGATGACGCCGCAGGAGAGAACCGCTCCTGCACCAGCGCGCGGCCTCCCCCGGCGATGCGGCGAGCCAGCTCCGGATCACCGAGGAGCTGGTCAATGCGATCGGCGAGCAACGCGGGCTGGTCCGCGGCGCAGAGCAGGGCGTGGACGTCGTCCTGAAGGTGTTCGGTGATGGACGGCAGCAGCGTGGCGACGCACGGGACGCCGACAGCCATGGCCTCCAGCAGGGCCAGCGGCAGGCCGTCGCGGCGCGCCGGGTGGACAAACACGTCAGCGGCCGCAAGCAGGGCCGGAACGTCGGCGCGCGCACCCGGGATCAACACCCGGTCATCGATGCCGAGGCGCTGGGCACGGCGGATGTAGCTGATGCCGGTGACCCCTGTCCCGGCCACGACCACGCGCAGGCCGGGGCGATAGCGGAGCAGGATTGCCGCCGCGTCCACCAGGGTGTCGATCCCCTTGTCGTCGTCCATGCGCGCGCAGGCAACGACGAGGGGTCCCTCCCCCGTCACGTCTTCGGCCGGCTGCTCGCCGGTGAGGCGCCCCAGGTCGATCCCCGGCGGCACGACACGCACCCGGTGCGGATGCACCCCCCAGCGATCGACGGCTTCGGTGGCCAGGGTCCTCGTGGGCACGATCACCACATCGGTCATGTGGGCGGTCGTGCGAGTGAGCAGCGAACGGACGCCCGGGGTGCGGCGCGGACCACGCAGCGTCGTCACCACCCGCGGGACACCGGTGAACCGGGCGGCGATCCGCGCCGTGACGTCAGCGCGCTCGCCAACGGTATGCACGAGGCGCGGGCGCATCTGCCGGAACAGGTTGAAGAGCGTGAACGTCCCCGCCACCGTCCAGCGCACGCCCTCCTCGGGGAGGTCGAGGGAATGGACCGGGACAGCCATCTTTTGCACGTCGATGGCGACGTCGTTGTCCGGTGTGCTGAGGCTGACGACGTGGATCCGGTAGCGATCACGATCCATGTACCGGAGCGTATCCTGGAGCCATCGGGTGTCTCCGTCGCGCGCAACTCCGTCCAGGATGACGGCCACGTTCGGACGTTGCATGTCAGTCCTGGTACAGGGCCGGCATGAAGATCACCATGGCGGTGAACACCTCGAGGCGGCCGAACAGCATGAGGAACGTCAGCAGGATCTTCCCCGGTCCCGGGAGACCCGCGAAGTTGTCGGTCGGGCCAACGGCCCCGAGGCCGGGACCGATGTTCCAGAGCGTCGCCACGACGCTGGTGGTCGCCGTCTCCATCTCGATATCCGGGTCCATGACCGAGAGCGCGACCGTGGACCCCGCAAACAGCAAGATCGACACGGCGAAGAACGCGAGGACGTTGCGCATGACCTCGTCGCTGACTTCGTGCCCCCCGACCAGCGTGGTTCGCACGCGGTGGGGGCGGATGAAACGCCGGAACTCGTGGCCGACGTACTTCACGACGAGCATGATGCGGAAGACCTTCATGCCCCCGGCTGTGCTGCCGGCGCTGCCGCCGACGAACATGAGCATGACGAGCATGATCCGCAACGCCGTCGGCCAGGTCTCGAAATCTGCGGTCACGTATCCGGTGGTGGTCCCTACAGCGACCACCGTGAACGCCGCGTCGAGCGTGGCGCGTCCACCGTTGTCGTAGTCGCCACGCGACAGCAGCATGACCACCGTGATCACGATCATCACGAGCAGAATCCCCACGTAGGTCTTGAACTCCGGATCCTTGAGGAAGTGCCGTAGCCCGTCCCGACGCGCGCGGAAGTACAGGGTGAAGTTCACACCGGCGAGGAACATGAACACCGTGATGATGATCTCCACGGCGGCGCTATCGAAATCCTTGATCGAGTTTCCGTAGGTCGAGAAGCCCCCGGTAGCCACGGTGCCAAACGTGTGAACGACGGCGTCGTAGAGGTCGAGACCGGCGACCATGAGCAGGCTGGCCTCGGCGACCGTCATGAGCAGGTAGATCTTCCAGAGCGCCACGGCCGTCTCGCGAATGCGGGGCTTCAAGTCGTCCGTCTCGACGCCGGGGGCCTCGAACTGGTAGAGGAGTCGCCCGCCCACACCGAGCGCCGGGAGGACCGCGACGAACAGGACGACGATCCCCATGCCGCCGAGCCAGTGCGTCATGGAGCGCCAGAACATGAGCCCGCGATCGCTGAGTCGATGCGCATCGATATCCCGCAGGATGGTCGAGCCCGTCGTGGTGAACCCCGACATGGACTCGAAGAACGAGTCCTCCAGGTTCGGGATCATTCCGGAGACGGCGAAGGGCACGGCACCCAGGATCGCGGCTACGAGCCAGCAACCGGTGACGATCAGCAGGCCTTCACGCCTGTACAGGTTGCGCGACGCGTTCTTGAACACCCGGCGCAAGAACAACCCGAGCACGAGACCGATGACGATGGGGATACCGAAGGCCCGGTACGCGTCCGTCTCGCCGTGGAAGTACGCGACCAGGAGGGGCACGACGAGCATTAACGAGATGAACACGCAGAACGTGCCGAGGATGTGGGCGACGCGGCCGTAGTTCATCGCGTCAGGCCGTAGGCTCCTCGGACACCGGGTCCGCTACCGCGGCGAACAGGTGCGCGATCTCCTCCAAGACCTCGCGCTTGGCGAACACCAGCATGTGGTCCCCGGCCTGGGCAATCGTCTCCCCACCGGGAATGATCACGTCGTCGCCCCGGATGATCGCCCCGACCACACTCCCCTGGGGGAACGGAATCTCCGTAAGCGTAAGGCCGGCGTGCTTCCAGTCCTTGGCGACGCCGAGGTCGAGCACCTCGGCCGCGCCATGGTGGATCTGGGTGATCGCACCCTGGGACTCGCTGCGCACCCAGTTGGTGATCCGGCGCGCGACGAGCTTGCGCGGGCTCACCGCATGGTCAACACCGAGGCGCGAGACCAGCGCCGCGTAGTCCGATCGGTTCACCAAGGCGATGGTCTTCTCGGCACCCAGGCTCTTGGCGAGCTGACACGCGAGCAGGTTGACCTCGTCGTTGGGCGTGAGGCTGATGAAGTACCCGGCGCGATGGACGCCCTCCTGGTTGAGGAGCTCCATGTCGGTACCAGCGCCGTGCACGACCTCCGCCCCCTCCAGATCGCGGGAGAGCTGTTCGGCAGCATCCCGGTCAGGCTCGATGATGCGCACCTTCACCCCCAGCGCGCCGAGGTCTCGCGCCACCAGCAACGCGATGGGACCGCCGCCCGACACCAGCACGCGCTTCGGCAGATCCCGCCGACCGCCGAGGATCTTCTCGGCCTTGTCCAGGCCCTCAGGCATGCCGATCAACATC